>NZ_SDIG01000210.1:0-9999 GCF_004122755.1 Streptomyces sp. TM32 | reverse complement strand
CCGTCGAACGCCTGCGGGCTGGTCACCTCGTGCAGCAGGTGCAGATCGATGAAGAGAAGGTCGGGCTCGCCTTCCGCGCGCCGGACGACATGATCGTCCCAGACCTTCTCCGCGAGTGTCCGTCCCATCGCTTTCCCTCCGGCCGGCCGCATTGCCGGCCTTGCTCGTCCGTGCGCGATGCCGGCAGAAATCCCCTTGCCGGGCCGTAACGCCGGGCCCTGGTAGAGGGCCACACCTACAGATTGACGACTTCCCCGGAAAATTGAACTTGCGTTTCACAGTGTGAGACGCGAGTATCGTTGCATGGACAACTCTAGCGGCGTCGGCGTTCTCGACAAGGCAGCTCTGGTTTTGAGCGCCCTGGAGTCCGGTCCGGCCACCCTCGCCGGGCTGGTCGCGGCGACAGGGCTTGCACGGCCCACGGCCCACCGTCTGGCCGTGGCTCTGGAACACCACCGGATGGTGGCGAGGGACATGCAGGGCCGGTTCATCCTGGGCCCACGGCTCTCCGAGCTGGCCGCGGCGGCCGGCGAGGACCGCCTGCTGGCCACGGCGGGACCGGTGCTCACGCATCTGCGCGACGTGACCGGCGAGAGCGCGCAGCTCTATCGCCGGCAGGGCGACATGCGGATCTGTGTGGCGGCGGCGGAACGGCTGTCCGGACTGCGGGACACCGTCCCGGTCGGCTCCACGCTCCCCATGAAGGCGGGCTCGGCCGCCCAGATCCTGATGGCCTGGGAGGAGCCCGAGCGGCTGCACCGCGGTCTGCAGGGCGCGCGCTTCACGGCCACCGCCCTGTCCGGCGTACGGCGCCGCGGCTGGGCCCAGTCGATCGGCGAGCGGGAGCCGGGCGTGGCCTCGGTCTCCGCCCCCGTACGCGGCCCCTCCAACCGCGTGGTGGCGGCCGTCTCGGTCTCCGGCCCGATCGAGCGGCTGACCCGCCATCCCGGGCGGATGCACGCCCAGGCGGTCATCGACGCGGCGGCCCGCCTCTCCGAGGGCCTGCGCCGCAGCGGCTGACCCGGCTCCCGACGGCCCCGTCCCGCGAACCTGCGGGCCGGGGCGCCGACGGGCCGACGGGCACCGCCGCCGCTCTGGCCGGCGGCCGCCCGCTCAGGCTGCGGCCGGTCCGCGTCCCGCCCCCGCGCGACGGCCGACGAACGGCGCCGCCCGGCCCGCATTCCGGCATCTGGACATAGGCCCTCGGGCACGAGCCCGCCGGGACGACAGAGGTCCCGCGCCATGCCTGCGCACACCGCCCCTCGGCTGCCCTGGGCGCAGCAGGCGGCGCAACTCGCCGTCGTCGAGCTGGTTTTGGGCGAGGGGTTCGCCGCCCCGCGCGGAGGAGGCGGTGGCGGCGGTGACGCTGCCCGTGCGGCACGAGCCGGGGCTGCTGAGCCTGCTGCCGACGGGCCGAGGCGTAGGAGCCAACAAGGGCTACCGAAGCGGCAGTTGACGCGGAAGAGCCCCTCGCATGAAGCGAGGGGCTCTTCCTTGTGGTACCCCCGACCGGATTCGAACCGGCGCTACCGCCTTGAGAGGGCGGCGTGCTAGGCCGCTACACAACGGGGGCAAGTTTTCCTGCAGTTGAGCCTGTCGCGAGGACACGCTGCGCTGGGCTACCAGGACTCGAACCTAGACTAAATGAACCAGAATCACTCGTGCTGCCAATTACACCATAGCCCATGGTGGTTTAGACCAGTACCCCCGACCGGATTCGAACCGGCGCTACCGCCTTGAGAGGGCGGCGTGCTAGGCCGCTACACAACGGGGGCCCTAGCGATCCTGCATGAGTGACAGTGGGTGCGACCCGGACTGTCCCCCTGGGAAGGATCTGTACCCCCGACCGGATTCGAACCGGCGCTACCGCCTTGAGAGGGCGGCGTGCTAGGCCGCTACACAACGGGGGCTTTGCAGATAAGCTCTGCGAGCTGGCCTACCAGGACTCGAACCTAGACTAACTGAACCAGAATCAGTCGTGCTGCCAATTACACCATAGGCCATCAAAGCGCAACCCCCCGGAGGGGGCTTGATTTGATCTGCGCCTCCCGGCCCGGCCTTTCGGCCCTCTCGGGCGGCGCAGGAAGAACATTACCTGATCGTGGACGGCGCACCAAAACCGATAACTCCGCGCAACAGCTCGGGGAGCTCCGCCAGACCCGCGATCCGCCGCACCCCTGTCGGCGGCTCCTCCCCGGTGTCCGTACGGTCCAGCCATACGGCGGCCAGGCCCGCGTCCCGGGCGCCGAGCGCGTCGATGTCGAGCTTGTCGCCGACGTAGAGGACCTCGGCGGGCGTTAGGCCGAGCGCCTTACAGGCACCGGCGAACGCCTCGGCGGCGGGCTTGGCGTGCCCCAGTTCATCAGCGCAGAGCACCGCCTCGAAGCGTCCCCGGATCCCCAGGGCGGCCAGCTTGCGCTCCTGGTGGGCGGTGGCGGAGTTGGACAGCACCGCCTGCCGGACCAAGGGGGCCAGCGCCTCCAGTACGGGCAGCGCGTCCGGGAAGAGCTCCCAGCACGCCTCGTAGTGGGCGACGTACCGGCCGAACCAGGCGTCGGCCTCGGCGTCGGACAGCGGCAGGCCAAGAAACGTCCGGGCGCGCGCCCTGCGGTGATCGAGAAACCCGAGCTCACCGGCGAGGAAGCGGGCGAACTCGGTCTCCATGGCGTGCTGCCAGCGCGCGAGTGCCGCCTCCTCACCGCCGTAGGTGTCCAGGAGCCCTTCGGTCCGCAGATGCCGCAGCACGCCGGCCCGGTCCGACCCGGTGTAGTCGAAGAGGGTGTCGTCGAGGTCCCAGAGGACGGCGCGCAAGGGGGTCTCGGCCCCGCCGCGGGGCGGGGTGCGGCCCGGTACCGGGGCGTGCGGGCCCTCGGTGCGCGCGGTCATGGTCAGCCCTCCTGGTGCCGGTGGAGCCATTGTGCCCGCAGCGACCGGCCCCCGTCCCGGCATATACCGAGGCCCGGACGCCGTGGTGGCTTCCGGGCCCTGGTGGCGGTGCGGGTCAGCCGGGCAGCTTGGCCAGTGCCGCGTCGATCCGCTGGAGGGTGCGCTCCTTGCCGAGGACCTCCAGGGACTCGAAGAGGGGCAGACCGACCGTGCGGCCGGTGACCGCCACCCGGACGGGGGCCTGGGCCTTGCCGAGCTTGAGGCCGTGCTCCTCGCCGGCGGCCAGGACGGCCTCCTTGAGGAGGTCGGGACCGGAGGTCCAGTCGGCGGCGTCGAGCTTGGCGCGGGCCGTGGTGAGCAGCGCGACCGGGTCGCCCTTCATCGCCTTCGTCCAGGAGGCCTCGTCCTCGACCGGCTCCTTGAGGAAGAGGAAGTCGACATTGGCGGTGATCTCGGAGAGGACGGTGAGGCGGGTCTGCGCGTGCGGGGCGATGGCCCGCCAGGCGGCCTCGTCGAAGTCCTCGGGGGCCCAGTTGGCGTGCGGGGCCTTCAACCAGGGCTCACAGGCCGTGATGAAGTCCGCCACGTCCAGCTGCCGGATGTGGTCGGCGTTGATCGCCTCGGCCTTCTTCAGGTCGAAGCGGGCCGGGTTGGCGTTGACGTCCGCGATGTCGAACGCCTCGATCAGCTCGGACACCGAGAAGATGTCCTGGTCGGCGGAGAAGGACCAGCCGAGCAGGGCAAGGTAGTTGAGCAGGCCCTCGGGGAGGAAGCCGCGCTCGCGGTAGAGGTTGAGGGACGCCTGCGGGTCGCGCTTGGAGAGCTTCTTGTTGCCCTCGCCCATGACGTACGGGAGGTGTCCGAAGGCCGGGATCTCCTTGGCCACGCCCAGCTCGATCAGCGCCTGGTAGAGGGCGATCTGGCGGGGGGTGGAGGAGAGCAGGTCCTCGCCGCGCAGCACGTGGGTGATCCCCATCAGGGCGTCGTCGACGGGGTTGACCAGGGTGTACAGCGGGGCGCCGTTGGCGCGGACGATGCCGTAGTCCGGGACGTTCTCCGGGGTGAAGGTCAGCTCGCCGCGCACCAGGTCGGTGAAGGTGATCGGCCCGCCGGGCATCCGGAAGCGGACGATGGAGGTGCGGCCCTCGGCTTCGTAGGCGGCCTTCTGCTCGTCGGTCAGCGTGCGGCACGTGCCGTCGTAGCCGGAGGGCCGGCCGGCCTTGCGGGCGGCGTCGCGGCGGGTGTCCAGCTCTTCGGTGGTGCAGTAGCAGTGGTAGGCGTGGCCGGCGGCGAGCAGCTTGTCGGCGACGTCCCGGTAGATGTCCATGCGCTGGGACTGGCGGTAGGGCGCGTGCGGGCCGCCGACCTCGGGGCCCTCGTCCCAGTCGAAGCCGAGCCAGTGGAAGGAGTCCAGCAGCTGCTGGTAGGACTCCTCGGAGTCGCGGGCCGCGTCGGTGTCCTCGATCCGGAAGACCAGGGTGCCCTTGTGGTGCCGTGCGTAGGCCCAGTTGAACAGGGCGGTACGGATCAGGCCGACATGGGGGTTACCGGTCGGGGAGGGACAGAAACGGACGCGGACGGGGGTCGCGTTAGCCACGCTTGATCACCTTGTTGGTGAGAGTGCCGATGCCTTCGATGGTGACGGCGACCTCGTCGCCGACGTTGAGGGGGCCGACCCCGGCCGGGGTGCCCGTGAGGATGACGTCGCCGGGGAGCAGGGTCATCGCCTCGGTGATGTGGACGATCAGGTCCTCGACCGGACGGACCATGTCGCTGGTGCGGCCGAGCTGGCGCTGTTCGCCGTTGACGGTGCACTGGACGGCGAGGCCGGCGGCGATGTCCGCGGGCTCCAGGCCGGTCTCGACCCAGGGGCCGAGCGGGCAGGAGCTGTCGAAGCCCTTGGCCCTGGCCCACTGCTTCTCGCGCTGCTGGACGTCGCGCGCGGTGATGTCGTTGGCGCAGGTGTAGCCGAGGATGACGTCCTTGGCGCGCTCGCGGGGCACCTCCCGGCACATCCGGCCGATGACGACGGCGAGCTCCGCCTCGTGGTGCACCTCCTGGGAGAAGGAGGGGTACCCGATGGGGTCGCCGGGGCCGATCACCGAGGTGGACGGCTTGAAGAAGGTGACCGGCACGTCCGGGACGGCGTTGCCCAGCTCGGCGGCGTGCTCGGCGTAGTTGCGGCCGATGGCCACGACCTTGTTGGGCAGGACGGGCGGCAGCAGCCGGACCTTGTCGAGGGGGACCTTTTGGCCCGAGCGCTCGAATTCGGCGAAGGGATGTCCCTTGATGACGTCGAGTTCGTCGCCTTCGACGACGCCGAATCCGACGTTGCCGTCGATGGAGAATCTGGCGATGCGCACGGGTTGCCGCTGCCCCTCATTGATCACTGGCCGGAGTTGACACTCCAGGCTATCGCGGGGCCGCTGCCGCTCCGTCGCTGCTTTACGCCGACACGTCCTGCGTGGGGGCGACCATCAGGACGGTCCGGCGGGGGTTGGCGGTTTGCGTCGGCAGATCGACGGAGTGCTCCGCGGCCTCGGTGCCGAGCTCCTCGGCGTCGTCGAGGTGGGCCAGGGTGGTGCGCCGCGGGTTGGCTATGTTGCGGAACATCGTCGTCTTCACTGCTGCGTGCCTCGCGTCATCAAGAGTTCGGGAACGGTCCTGCCCACAGCTGTCTTGTCGCTCCGGGCAACTGTGTAAAGCGTCAGGCTATGCACGCTATTCCCGTCGCCGTGCGGGAGAACGCGACGATCTTCCTGTGAGTTTGCTCACGACCTGTGCGACAAATGCCGCAATTCCCTTGATCAACATCCCTGGGCGAATCGGACAATGACGGATTGAACCGCACGTTCCGCGCCCGATCACCGCACCTGGGACAGCGGATACGGGCGGTCGACTCGCGGATAAAAGTCCGTTATCGGCGGCCGAAACTTCTACAAGTCGTGACGCGGTCCGTACATTGCGTCACCCAAGTCACAGTGCACGACTCCGCTCTTGTTGGAGATCCTGCACTGTGCTGGAATTCCACGGACCGCCGCACGTTTCAACCGGCGCGCAGGGCGCAACGTAGCGCCGCGCGGTGGTGCCGCTCTCTCTGCCAGGGAGGGCAGCCCGCCGGTCACTCACGACCGCCATGGGGGACTTCAGCGGTCCCCCATACGACTCGACACCGTCCCGCCGCGGCGGGACGCCTGGTCCAGAGGTTGCGACGCTAGTGCAGGGACGTTTCAAGAGGGATGGCAGCGCTGCGGCGGACCCGGAGCTCCGCGGCGGGACCGACCGCGGCTCCTCGCCCCAGCGCGCCCAGAACCATGCTTCCGCCGGGGGCACCGTGCCCACCGACGGGGGCGGCCAGGCGCCGGGCAATGACGCCGCGGACGGCGGCAAGCCCAAGGGGTCGAAGGGGACCGGCGGGCCCGGTTCGCGAATAGCGCTGCGCAACTGGCGCATCAGCACCCGCCTGGTCTCCCTGCTCGCGCTTCCCGTGGTCGCCGCGACCACGCTGGGCGGCATGCGCATCGCCACGTCGCTGGACAACATCGACCAGCTCGACAAGATGCAGCTGCTCACCGAGATGACCCGGCAGGCGACCGAGCTCGCCGACGCGTTGCAGGTGGAGCGGGACAAGTCGGCCGGTCCGCTGGCCGGCAGCGGCAACACCAAGGACGACGCGAACGTCGTCGCGCCCCGTGAAGAGACCGACCGCGCCAAGCTGAAGTTCAACCAGGCCACCGGCGACATCCAGGGCCAGGACGCCACGATGGCCGGTGTCCGCGCGACCGTCCTGGAGATCGGCCGGCAGCTCAACACCCTCAACGAGATCCGCGCCAACGCCTACAAGGACGGCGACAACTCCGCGCGGACCGTCACCAGCTACGACCAGCTGATCAACTCGCTGCTGTCGCTGTCCCAGGACATGGCGCAGGCCACCAGCAACCCCGAGATGATCCGCAGTACCCGTGCGCTGGCGGCGTTCTCGTCGGCCAAGGAGTACGCGTCGATCCAGCGCGCGCTGGTCAGCGCCGGCCTCGCCCACGACGGCGGCCCGCAGCTGTCCGCCAACGACCGGCTGGCCGGCCGTAACGCCGAGGACAGCGAGAAGGCCGCCCGGGACCGCTTCTCGCAGATCTACACCAACAACGCCGGCGCGCTCACCCGCGGTCTGGACGGCAACAACGACGAGATCAAGGCCGCGGTCGCGTTCGCGCACCGCTCCTTCGCCAGCGCCACCGGCATCCGCAGCCAGGACATCCGGTACCTCGACTGGTACGACTCCGACACCGTCAAGATCGACGAGATGTCGCGTATCGAGACGACGCTGCTGTCCGAGATGGAGCAGAAGGCCCGCGAGCTGCGCAACGAGGCCACGCAGACCGCGATCATCAGCGGTGCGCTGATCCTGCTCGTCCTCGGCGTCTCGCTGGTCGGCGCGTTCGTCGTGGCGCGGTCCATGGTCCGCTCGCTGCGCCGGCTGCAGGACACCGCGCAGAAGGTCGCCCAGGACCGGCTGCCCGAGCTGGTCAAGCAGCTGTCCGAGTCCGACCCGCAGGACGTGGACACCTCCGTCGAGTCGGTCGGTGTGCACAGCCGGGACGAGATCGGCCGGGTGGCCGCGGCGTTCGACGACGTGCACCACGAGGCGGTCCGCCTCGCCTCCGAGCAGGCGCTGCTGCGGGGCAACGTCAACGCGATGTTCACCAACCTGTCGCGCCGCTCGCAGGGCCTGATCCAGCGTCAGCTCTCGCTGATCTCCGAACTGGAGTCCCGCGAGGCCGACCCGGACCAGCTGTCCTCCCTCTTCAAGCTCGACCACCTCGCCACCCGCATGCGCCGTAACGGTGAGAACCTCCTGGTCCTCGCCGGCGAGGAGCCGGGACGCCGGTGGACGCGGCCGGTGCCGCTGGTCGACGTCCTGCGTGCCGCCGCCTCCGAGGTGGAGCAGTACGAGCGGATCGAGCTCAACGCCGTTCCGCAGACCGAGGTCGCGGGCCGGGTCGTCAACGACCTCGTGCACCTGCTCGCCGAGCTGCTGGAGAACGCCACCTCGTTCTCCTCCCCGCAGACCAAGGTCAAGGTCACCGGCCACGCGCTGCCCGACGGCCGCGTCCTGGTCGAGATCCACGACACCGGTATCGGTCTGTCCCCCGAGGACCTCTCGGCGATCAACGAGCGGCTGGCCAGCCCGCCGACGGTGGACGTCTCGGTCTCCCGGCGCATGGGCCTGTTCGTGGTCGGCCGCCTGTCCCTGCGGCACGGCATCCGTATCCAGCTGCGGCCCTCCGACTCCGGCGGCACCACCGCGCTGGTCATGCTGCCGATCGACGTCGCCCAGGGTGGCAAGAAGCCGGCGCCCGGCAACGCCAAGGGCGGCGGCGGTGACCACGGCGGCACGCCGTCCAGCCGACTCGCGGGGCTCCAGCCGCGCGGTCAGGTCGGTTCGGGTCCCTCGGCCGGCGGGCGCCCCGCGCTGCCCGGCCGCGGCGGTCCCGGCGGCGGTGCGGCGAACGCCTTCGGTGCCCCGTCCGGCCGTACGGCACCGCCCGGCGCGGGATCCGCGGGGGGCCAGGGCGACGCCCGCCCGTCCGCCGGCCGTCCCGGCGCCGCGCGTCCCTCGCTGCCCACCCGCGGCCAGGACAACGGCCCGGCGTCCACCGTGGCCCCGCCCACCGGCGCACCGCGCCGCGAGGAGCGTCCGCAGCTGCCGGCGCGGGGTGCCGCGGCCGAACTGCCCGGCGGCCCGCCCGCCGGCGACCAGGGCGGCCAGGGAGCACCGCAGCAGGGCGGTACGAGCTGGGGCGCGCGCCGTGAGCGCGGCGGCTCCGACGACTGGCCGCTGACGCCCCGCGAGGCCCAGGACCAGCCGCGCGGCCACGAGGAATCGGCCGCCAGCAGCACCGGCAGCTTCGAGCGGCCCGCTCCCGGCGGCGGCCCCGGTGACACCGCGGCGTTCGCCCGTCCCGACTTCAACGCGCCGCCGCCCGCCGCGGACGAGTCCCGCAGTGGGCGCGACCCGCAGGGTGCGGGCAACGGGCGCGGTGACACGGGGCAGTTCCCCCGGCCGGAGCGCGAGTCGGCCCGCTACGAGACCGGTGCGTACGAGACGACGGGCGAGTACCAGCGTCCGGACGGCGACACCGGGCAGTACCGGCGTCCCGACAGCGACACGGGGCAGTACGAGCGGCCCGGCAGCGACAGCGGCCAGTACGACACCGGCCAGTACGAGCGGCCCGGCAGCGACGGCGGCCGGTACGACACCGGCCGCAACCGCCGCCCGGACGCCGACCGTGCCGCGTACGCCGACGAGCCGCAGAGCACGGGGCAGTTCCCGGTGCAGCAGCCGCAGGACGGCGGTGCGCAGTCCGCCGACGTGCTCGGCGGCGCGGACGCCGGCCCCGGCGACGGCCGTACGCCGATCTTCGACACCATCGAGTCCAACTGGTTCAACCACCCGGCCGCCGCCGCTGCCGGTGTGCCGCCCCAGGGCACCGAGGCCGAGGCGTCCGACCTGCCGCGGCGGGGGGCCGCGCAGGACGGTGCCACACGCTCGGAGACCCCGGCGAACGGCACGGAGCGCACCCCGGCCGAGTCCTCGCAGTGGCGCAGTTCGCCGAACGACGAGACCTGGCGGCAGGCGGAGCAGATCCGCCAGCCCGCCGCGGGCGGTGTCACCACCTCGGGGCTGCCCCGCCGGGTCCCGCGCGCGAACCTCGTCGCGGGCACCGCGCAGCAGCAGGCCGACCAGAGCGGGCCGCAGGTCTCCCGGGCGCCCAGTGACGTCCGGGGACGGCTGACCAATCTCCGTCGGGGAATCCAGCAAGGCCGGCAGGCCGGGACGTCGTCCACCGGCACCCACGGCATTGTCGATCCCACTCACCAGCAGGAGCGTTAGTTGAGTCCGATGAGCCAGGCGGCGCAGAATCTGAACTGGTTGATCACCAACTTCGTGGACAACACCCCCGGGGTGTCGCACACGGTGGTGGTCTCCGCGGACGGTCTCCTCCTCGCCATGTCCGAGGGCTTCCCCCGCGATCGTGCCGATCAGTTGGCGGCGGTGGCCTCCGGCCTGACCTCGCTGACCTCCGGAGCGTCCCGCATCTTCGAGGGCGGGAG
>NZ_SDIG01000021.1:0-65724 GCF_004122755.1 Streptomyces sp. TM32 | reverse complement strand
CCCACGGCCGCGAACACCCTCGCCGCACCCCTGGCCCCGCCCGCCGGCCCGGTACCGCCGCCCGGTGTGCCCGGACCTCCCGGCCAGCAGCCGCCCGCCCCGTACGGACAGCCGGCGCCCGGTCAGGCCCCCTACGGCCAGCCGCAGACCGCCCCCGGCGGCTTCCCCGGCCAGCAGGCCCCGCAGGCACCGCCCTTGGGGCAGCCGGCTCCGCCGCCCGGTGGATACGGCGCCCCGCAGGGCCGGCCCGCGCCGTACGGCCGGCCCGCGCCGCCTCCCGGCGCCCCGTATCCCGGCGCCCCGGCCCAGGCCGTCCCCCAGGGCGGCGGCCCCGGCCTCGGTGTCGTGCTGGACAAGTACAAGGAAGCACCCACCGGTCAGCGGTGGACCCCGCAGAACAGCAAGCTGATCCGTGTCGACCTCGGCGTCGACGGCCAGCCGGTGCTCGCCCGCCAGGGCAGCATGGTGCTGCACCAGGGCAAGGTCGACTTCGGCTACAAGGGCGCCGGTTTCCGCGGCCGCATCGTCGGCAACGCCACCGGCCAGGAAATGCAGCTGATGCGCTGCACCGGCCAGGGCCAGGTGTTCTTCGCGGAGAACAGCGCCCATGTCCACCCCATCGAGCTGCAGGGCGACGCGATCTGCGTGTCCGCCGAGAGTGTCCTCGCCTTCGACGAGTCGCTGCAGCACGAGGTCCGCCGGATCGAGGGCCACGGCATCCCCGGTGGCGCCCTGTTCACCATGCAGTTCCACGGCACCGGCACCCTCGTCGTCAAGACCCAGGGCACCCCGGTCGTGCTGCCGGTCACCCCGACCACCTTCGCCGACGCCAACGCCATCGTGGCCTGGTCGGCCGGCTCGCAGGTGATCATCTCCAGCCAGGTCAGCCTGCGCCGGCACGCCTTCCCGGGCCACTCCGGCGAGACCGTGAATCTCCAGTTCCGGGGCGCACCCGGCAACTTCATCGTCGTCCAGCCCTACGAGGTCTGAGGGAGCCCGTACGTCATGACACAGCAGCAGCTGTCGGGCTACGTCCCGACCCCGCCCGCCGCCCGCATGGAGAACCACGGCAGCGCCATGGTGAAGATCGCCATGCAGAGCGGCCAGGACGTCTTCGCCCGCACCGGCTCCATGGTCGCCTACGAAGGCTTCGTCCAGTACGAGCCCACCCCGCCCGCCGTCCGTCAGATGGCCTCCCAGTGGCTCACCGGCGAGGGCGCGCCCCTGATGAAGTGCGCCGGCGACGGCGTGCTCTACCTCGCCGACTACGGCGCCGATGTCGTCTGCATCCACCTCGACGACGACGCGCTCTCCGTCAACGGCACCAACCTCCTCGCCTTCGACGCACAGCTCCAGTGGGGCGTGCAGCGCGTCAAGGGCATGGCGAAGTTCGCCGGTCAGGGGCTCTTCAACGTCGGGATCTCCGGGACCGGCTGGGTAGCCCTGACCTCCCGGGGAACCCCCGTCGTCGTGGACTGCGGCCGCGGCGAGGACGAGACCTACGTGGACCCCGACGCCCTGGTCGCCTGGTCGACCCATCTGAAGATGAAGGGCAAGCGCAGCTTCAAGGCGTCCTCGATGATCGGACGGGGCAGCGGCGAGGCCTACCAACTGGGCTTCTCCGGCCAGGGGTTCGTCGTCGTCCAGCCCAGCGAGGACAGCACCGACCGGCTCCGGGCACGGGGCTGAGGGGGAGGACCGAACACGTCATGCAGAGTCCGCTTTTCGCCTTCACCGAGGCACAGACCCAGGACCGCTACGCCCTGCAGAACAGCCAGTTGCTGCGGGTCGCCCTCCAGGGCCACGAAGACGTCCTCGCCCGTAAGGGCGCGATGGTGGCCTATCAGGGCCTGCTCGAATTCGACGGCAACTACCAGACGCCCGGCCAGCACCGGGCCCGCGCCTACTCCGGCGAGGGCCTCGATCTGATGCGCGTCTCCGGGCAGGGCACGGTCTACCTGGCCAACCTCGCCCAGTACGTCCATGTCGTCGACGTCGATCACGAGGGCCTCACCGTCGACAGCAGCTACGTCCTGGCACTGGACTCCGGCCTCCACTGGGACGTCGTCTCCGTCGACAGCCAATACGGCATCTCCGGGACCGGGAAGTACCAGCTCAACATCTCCGGACGGGGCAAGGTCGCCCTGATGACCTCCGGCCAGCCGCTGATGCTGCAGGTCACGCCCGACAAGTACGTCAACGCCGACGCCGACGCGGTGGTCGCCTGGTCCGCCTCGCTGCGCGTCCAGATGCAGGCACAGACGCACTCCTCCGGCGTGTGGCGGCGGCGCGGCAACACCGGTGAGGGCTGGGAACTCAGCTTCCTCGGCCAGGGCTACGCACTGGTCCAGCCCAGCGAGCTGCTGCCGCCGCAGAACGCCGTCATCGGCTCCGGGATGGCCGCCCAGTACGGCATGGGCCAGCAGGGCGCCCGGGGACACAACCAGGGCAACATCTTCACCAACTGAGCCCTGCCGACGCCCTGAGGGGCAGTCGCGGCGCCCGCCCCGGGAAGGGACGGGCGCCGCGGGCGCAGCCGCTGCCTAGAGCAGTGCGCGGGCGTCGTCCACCAGCTGTGCCACCGACGTGTCGGCGACGCCGGGCACCTCGTCGTACGCGAACCACCGCAGGTCCAGCGACTCGTCGCTGATCGCCGCCACCGCGCCCTCGGGCGCCAGCGCGGCGTACTGCACGTCCAAATGCACCGCGCAGGGCGTGTGATGACGGTCCAGGCGCACCGGACCGCCGGGCAGCAGCGTCAGCCCCCGCGCGATCCCGGACTCCTCCCGCGCCTCGCGCAGCGCCGCCTCGGCGAGCGAGGCGTCCTCGGGCTCGCAGTGGCCGCCCATCTGCAGCCACATCTTCAGCTTGCGGTGCAGGGTGAGCAGCACCCGGCCGCCGGCCGGGTCGATCACCAGCGCGCTGGCCGTGAGATGCCCCTCCTTGCAGGGCTTCCACATGCCGTCCTCATGGGCGGCGAGGTGATCCAGATACGTCAGGCGCAGTTTTTCCTGAGCGGGGGACGGCGCGGGCCACCCGGTGAGCACCCGCGCCGCGTCGGCATGCAGACTCACCTGTCGTGGTCACCCTTGCCCTCGCCGGGGGCCGCGTCCGGGCCCTCGCCCTCCGGGGGCTGCTTGCCCGCGTCCGGCTTGCCGCCGCTCGCGGCCTCGCCGAGCATCTTGTCGAGCTCGGAGAAGTCCGGCTGCTCGTGGTGCACGAACCCGTCCGGGTCGTCCAGATCGGCCGCCGTCGGCAGCATGTCCGGGTGCTCCCACAGGCCGTCGCGGCCCTCCAGGCCCCGTGCGTCCGTCAGCGACGCCCACAGCCGCGAGGCGTCCCGCAGCCGCCGCGGACGCAGCTGGAGGCCGATCAGCGTCGAGAAGGTCTGCTCGGCGGGGCCACCGCTCGCGCGGCGTCGGCGCAGCGTCTCGCGGAGCTTGTCCGCCGACGGCAGATGCGGCTTGGCGGCGGCGTGCACCACCGCGTCCACCCAGCCCTCGACGAGCGCCAGCGCGGTCTCCAGCCGGGCCAGCGCGGCCTTCTGCTCCGGGGTGTCCTCGGGCTGGAACATGCCCTGCTGAAGGGCGTTCTGCAGCTCCTCGGGATGCTGCGGATCGATCTGGCCGACCACGTCCTCCAGCTTGGTCGTGTCGACCTTGATGCCGCGCGCATAGCCCTCGACGGCACCGAACAGATGCGAGCGCAGCCACGGCACATGGGCGAAGAGGCGCTGGTGGGCGGCCTCGCGCAGGGCCAGATACAGCCGCACCTCCTCCTCGGGCACGCCCAGTCCCGCGCCGAACGACGTGATGTTGCCGGGCAGCAGGGCGGCCTTGCCGGCCGGGCCCAGCGGAAGTCCGATGTCCGTCGAACCGACGACCTCACTGGCCAGCACGCCCAGCGCCTGCCCGATCTGGGTGCCGAACATCGCGCCGCCCATGGAGCGCATCATCCCGAGCAGCGGGCCCGCCATGGCCTGCATCTCCCCGGGGAGCACATCGCCCATCGCCGCCCCGACGCGCTCGGCGAGCGGATTGACCAGGTCCTTCCACACCGGAAGGGTCTCCTCGACCCACTCGGCCCGGCTCCAGGCCACCACGGAGGCGGACCCCGACGGCAGCGACGTCACGCCGTCCAGCCACAGATCCGCCAGCCGTACGGCCTCCTCGACCGCACTGCGCTCACCCGGCGACAGGCTCGCGTCCTTGCTGCCGTCCTCGGCGCCCTGCGCGACGGTCTGCCGCGCGATGTCCTTGGCCATCTCCCAGTTCACCGGGCCGCCCTCGTAGGAGAGCATCTGCCCGAGCTTCTGGAAGGCGGCTCCCAGGTCGCCAGGGTTCATTTCGCCGCCGGGGCCGCCCATGCCGCCGAAGAGCGCCGCGAACGGATTGTCCGCGCCGCCGCTCCCGCCGCCGAACCCGAAGGGGTCCGCGGGGCCCTGGCTACCTCCCTGGCCGCCCTTCTTCTTGCCGTTGTCGCCGTCCTCCGGCTCCTCCGGCGGAAGGCCGAATCCAAATGGGGTGTCACTCACGGGGTTCCTCGGCTCGTAGGGCCGCCGACCAGGTGGCCGACGGCGGGCTGCCCACATCACCTCCAGCGTAGACACCCGGACCGCTTCGGGGCTCGGTGCTTCGCTGTCCCGGTGGCTGCGGCAGGATGGACGCCACCTGGTGCGCACGCGTCACCACGCGTTCGCACTGAAGACAACCGCTGGAGACGCCCGGTGAGTTCCCCAGATCCGACCGTTCGCGCAGCGCGAAACGCTGCGGCCCAGACCGAGAAGGCAGACGACCCCGCAGGTGGCGGCGCGGGCCGGCCGCTGCGCCGGCCCGTCATCGCCGTCACCGGAGCCGCCTCCGGAGTCGGTGCGCTGCTCACCCGCGCCCTGGTCGACTCCGACGAGGTCAAGGAGGTGGTGGCCATCGACGAGCGGCGCGGTGACATCGCCGAGGCGCACTGGCACGTCCTGGACGTGCGGGACCCGGCCATCGCCGACAAACTGCGCGGCGCCGACGTCGTCGTCCACCTGGCGCTCGACCTCGACCTGGAGACCGACGCCGCGGCCCGCACCGCCTACAACGTGCGCGGCACCCAGACCGTGCTCACCGCCGCCGCGGCCGCCGGTGTCCACCGCGTGGTGCTGTGCACCTCCGCCATGGTCTACGGGGCGCTGCCCGACAACGACGTCCCCTTGGCCGAGGACGCCGAACTGCGCGCCACCGCGGACGCCACCGGCGTGGGCGACCTGCTGGAGATCGAGCACCTGGCGCATCGCGCCCCCCGCGCACACCCGGGCCTGAACGTCACCGTCCTGCGCCCCGCCGTCCTGGTGGGCGGCACCGACACCGCGCTGACCCGTTACTTCGAATCCCCCCCGCCTCCTGGTCGTGGCCGGATCCCGCCCCGCCTGGCAGTTCTGCCACGTCGAGGACCTGGTCAGCGCCCTGGAGCACGCGGCGCTGGAGAAGGTCGACGGCGAGCTGGCGGTCGGCTGCGACGGCTGGCTGGAGCAGGAGGAGGTCGAGGAACTGTCCGGCATCCGCCGCATGGAGCTGCCGTCCTCGGTGGCCCTGGGCGCTGCGGCCCGGCTGCACCGTATCGGCCTGACCCCGTCGCCCGCGGGGGACCTCGCGTACACGATGTACCCGTGGGTGGTCAGCGGCAGCCGGCTGCACGACGCCGGCTGGCGGCCCCGGTGGACGAACGAGGAGGTGCTCGCCGAGCTCCTGGAGGAGGTGGCCGGACGGCACACCGTCGCCGGCCGCCGCCTGGGCCGCAAGGACGCCACCGCCGCCGGGGCCGCCGGCGCCACCGTCGCCCTCCTGGGCACAGCGGCGCTGGTGCGGCGCGCCCGCAAGGCACGCCGCCGTATCTGAGCGCGGACCGGTCCGCCGTGCTGGAGGAGTCTCCATACGGCGGCCCGGACCACGGGCGGAACGGCCATTCCCGCCGAGGCCCCCGGGTACGGCACGATGGGAGCATGTCTGGCACCTCCTCTGCTTCGTCCCCCGGCCGCGACCACCCCGGTGAGCGGACCGCCGCGGACCCGATCCGGCTCCTGGAGATCCGCGACACCTCCCTGTCCGTGGACGAGGTGTTCGCGGCCGTGGGCGACGCGGCAGCCGGCGGCACCGCCCTGTTCGTCGGCACGGTCCGTTCGCACGACGCCGGCGCCGACGTCGAGGGCCTGGGCTACTCCGCGCACCCGAGCGCCGAGGCGGAGATGCGCCGGATCGCCGAGAAGGTGATCGCCGACTTCCCCGTGCGGGCGCTGGCCGCCGTCCACCGGGTGGGCGAGCTGCGCATCGGTGATCTGGCCGTGGTCGTCGCCGTGTCCTGCCCACACCGGGGCGAGGCCTTCGAGGCCTGCCGCAAGATGATCGACGACCTCAAGCACGAGGTGCCGATCTGGAAGCACCAGACGTTCGCCGACGGCACGGAGGAATGGGTCGGAGCCTGAGCCGTCTCCGGCAGGGCAGCGAAATTCCTGGGCGAACCGGTGCGTAACGAGTCGTTCCCGGGGCAGACGTCACCGCAGACGGGCGGTGACCGCGCCGGCACGACCAGCCGGCCTCCGCACAGGGGGCGATCCGGTGCGTGGTGCTCCAGTTGCGTAACCCGCCCCCTGGCATGAGCGTTGATCCAGCAGATTAATCTGCTTATTCGTCGATCTCGTCGAACAAGGGGTTGGGAGGTCGTTGATGGGTGCACTCCTGTGGCTGCTGATTCCGGTGGGTGCCGGGCTGATCGCCGCGGTGTGGAGCAGCTGGGCCCTGCGGAACCGCAAGACCGGTGATGTGGCCGAGCTCGCGGGCTATGCCCGGTTCCGTGACGCCATGGAGAAAGAGCACTCCGTTCCCGATCCCGCCTCCGATCCGGCCTGAGATCCGCGGTACGCACGCACCGGAAAGTGCCCCTTGGGTGACGGCCGCGAGCAGGCGGCTGCCCGGCCTCGTACGGACGGCCCCGCGGGCCGGTTGTCATACCCGTCCCGTACTGTCGTTCCATGCCACGCCGCACCGCGACGCTGCTCGCCTCGACCCTGATGCTGATCGCGCTGCTCTGCGCGGGAGTGCTGATCCCCGTGCCGTATTCCGAGATGTCGCCGGGGCCCACGGTCAACACCCTCGGTGATCACGACGGCGAGCCGGTGCTGCAGATTTCCGGGCGCAAGACGTACCCGACGACGGGGCATCTCAACATGACCACGGTCCGGGTCACCGGCCCCGACTACACCATGAACCTCTTCGAGGCGGTGTACGGCTGGCTCGACCACGACAACGCCGTGGTCCCGCACAAGACGCTCTACCCCGAGGGACAGACGGCCGAGCAGGCCGACCAGGAGAACGCCGAGGAGTTCACCCAGTCCCAGGACAGTGCCAAGGTCGCCGCGCTCGACCAGCTGCACATCCCGGTCGCCACGCAGACCGTCGTCGCATCCGTCCTCAAGGGCAAGCCGGCCGACGGGCGGCTGCACGCGGGCGATGTGATCAAGGCGGTGGACGGCACGGCGGTCAAGCAGGTCGGCGATGTCGCCAAGCTCGTCACCCGGCACAAGCCGGGCCAGCCGGTGGTCTTCACGATCATCCCCGCCAAGCAGGCCGCCGCGGCGGAGAAGCAGGGCAAGAAGCCCGGCACCGCCGGGCAGAAGCAGATCACGATCACCACGCAGAAGGCGGACAACGGCCGTGCCGTCGTGGGCATCCAGGCCGGGGTGGATCACATCTTCCCGTTCCCCATCGACGTCAAGCTGGCCGATGTCGGCGGCCCGAGCGCCGGGCTGATGTTCGCCCTCGGCATCGTCGACAAGCTCACGCCCGGGGACATGACGGGCGGCAGGTTCGTGGCCGGCACGGGCACCATCGACGACAAGGGCAAGGTCGGCCCGATCGGCGGCATTTCGATGAAGACGGTCGGTGCGCGCGACAAGGGCGCGGAGTTCTTCCTGACGCCCAAGGACAACTGCGCCACCGCTGCCAAGGACACCCCGCGCGGGCTCCGGCTGGTGAAGGTCAACACCATCGGTGACGCGGTCAAGGCGCTGGAGAAGATACGCAAGGGCGACATCGCCGGCCTGCCGAGCTGCAGCCCGGCGGGCACGTCCCCGAAGGCCTGACCCCTCGGACAGGCCCGGGAAGGCGGGCCGCGGGCCGGACGCCGGCGTCCGGCCCGGGCGGTCAGCCCTCGAAGGTGGCGGCCAGCGCCTCCGCGAGGCCCGGTACCAGCGCCGAGCCGGTGAGGACCTCGGACGTGGAGTCCTTCTCGCGCAGCCGCAGTGCCGACTCGCGGCGGCCGTCGCGCAGCACGGCCACCGTCATCCGGACCTCCTGGCGGTCCGGGTGCTCGGCGACCCACGTGGCGAGCTGAGCCTCGTTCATGCCGGCGGGCTCGGAGTCCTCGGCGGACGGCGGCAGCATCAGCCGCTCCACGGTCAGGGCGCAGCCGCTGACAGCATCCGGCCAGGCAATGGTGGCCAGGAACTCGTCCAGCGGGACGCCCGCCGGGATCTCGTCCTGCTCCACGGGGGTCAGGGAAGCGGTGGTGGAGTCGTCGATACCGAGCTGCGCGGCGAGCGAGGGCTCCTGCGCACGCAGCTTGGCGGTGTCGACGAGGGCGAACAGTCGGGCCGGCTGATCCCAGCCGAGCCCGGCGCTGTACTCGTCGATTTCGAGCACTGCGCGGGTCAGAGGGTCGGCGGCAAGGGGGGTGCCGTCAACGGGGAGGTTGGTCATGCTGCACATCGTGCCTTGTATCCCCCCGAAATCGGGAACCGGGTAAAGCCTTCGTAAGTTGCATCAGTGGGTCCTACTATCGCCGGGCCTGCTCCACACGACAGCGAACTTCGAGGTGCGCACCTTGGCTTTCCAGATGCCGGACCGCGGCGGAGGCCCGACAGGGCCACGGATCAGAGTCGGCCGACCATCGCGGCGGATCCGGACCCTGCTCATGACATTGGGTGTGCTGGCCGTACTGGCCATGCTCTTCGTGATGTTTGCGGGGTTTTGGACGGATTGGCTCTGGTATCGGTCGGTCAAGTACTCCTCGGTCTTCACCACCACCCTGTGGACCAAGATCGGACTGTTCTTCGCCTTCGGCGTCGTGATGGCCGTGAGCGTCGGCGTCAACATCTGGCTGGCGCACCGGCTGCGGCCGCCGCTGAGCGCGATGTCCATGGAGCAGCAGAGCCTGGACCGCTACCGGATGGGCATCGCGCCGTTCAAGAAGTGGGCACTGATCGCGATCACCGCGGTGATCGGCCTGATCGCCGGCGCCTCGGCGTCCGGTGAGTGGCGTACGTGGCTCCAGTGGGTCAACGGCGTGCCGTTCGGCAAGACGGACCCGCAGTTCGGCAAGGACATCTCCTTCTGGATCTTCGATCTGCCCTGGTACCGCTTCCTGTTGAGCTTCGGGTTCGCCTGTGCGGTGCTGTGTCTGGTCGCCGCGGCGCTGACGCACTACCTCTACGGCGGACTGCGGCTGACCAGCCCCGGCTCGCGGGCGACGGCAGCGGCGACCGGTCATCTGTCGGTGTTGCTGGGCATCTTCGTCTCGCTCAAGGCGATCGCGTACTGGCTCGACCGGTACGGCCTCGCGGTCAAGTCCAGCGGCCTGAAGTCGGCCGACAACTGGACCGGGCTGCGCTATGTCGACGCCAACGCCTACCTTCCGGCGAAGACCATCCTGTTCTTCATCGCGGCGATCTGTGCGGTGCTGTTCTTCGCGACGTTGTGGCGGCGCACCTGGCAGCTGCCGGTGATCGGCTTCGGGCTGATGGTGCTCTCGGCGATCCTGATCGGCGGGCTCTACCCGGCGATCGTGCAGAAGTTCCAGGTCCAGCCGAACGAGCAGGCCAAGGAAGCGCCGTACATCAAGCAGAACATCAAGGCGACCCGGGACGCGTACGACATCCAGGGTTCCGAGGTCACCCCGTACAAGGGCAACTACAAGCCCGCCGACAAGGCGGACAGCCAGCGGCTGCGCGACGACGCCGACACCACCGCCAGCCTGCGGCTGCTCGACCCGAATGTGGTCTCGCCGGCCTTCCAGCAACAGCAGCAGGTGCGCGGGTACTACCAGTTCCCCTCCACCCTCGACGTCGACCGCTACAAGGACAAGAGCGGCGCCGAGCAGGACACCGTCATCGGCCTGCGTGAGCTGAACATCGCCGGTATCCCCGAGCGCAACTGGATCAACGACCACTTCAAGTACACCCACGGCTACGGTGCGGTCGCCGCCAAGGGGACCGAGGCCGCCGACGGCGGCGGTCCGAAGTACACCGAGTCGGATCTGCCCGCCAAGGGGCAGCTCGGCTCGTACCAGCAGCGGGTCTACTACGGCGAGAAGACCTCGCAGTACTCCATCGTCGGCGGTCCGCAGAAGGAGCTGGACTACTCCGACGACAGCGGCGAGAAGAGCTACAGCTACCGGGGCAACAGCGGCGTCAGCCTCGCCAACCCCGTCAACCGCGCCGCCTATGCGGTGGCGTTCGGCGAGCCGCAGATCCTCTACTCCGGCGCGATCGGCGACGGCTCGCGGATCCTGTACAACCGCACGCCCAAGGAGCGCGTCGAGTCCGTCGCCCCTTGGCTGACCATCGACGGCGACGCCTATCCGGCGGTCATCGACGGCCGGATCAAGTGGATCGTGGACGCCTACACCACCAGCAACGGCTACCCGTACGCCTCGCGCACCACGCTCGGGGACAGCACCGCCGATTCGCTCACCGACGGCCAGCGGGCGGTGGTGGCCCAGCAGAACCAGGTCAACTACATCCGCAACTCCGTCAAGGCGACGGTGGACGCCTACGACGGGTCGGTCAAGCTCTACCAGTGGGACGACAAGGACCCCGTCCTCAAGACGTGGATGAAGTCCTTCCCCGGCACGGTCCAGAAGAAGAGCGCCATCAGCCCGTCGCTGCGCGAGCACCTGCGCTACCCGCAGGACCTCTTCAAGGTGCAGCGTCAGCTGCTCACCACCTACCACGTCACGGACCCCGGCACCTTCTACACCGGATCCGAGCGCTGGCAGATCCCGAACGACCCGACGACCAAGTCGGGCAACGCCGTTCCGCCGTACTACCTGAGCATGAAGATGCCGGACCAGAAGAACCGGACCTTCTCGCTGACGACGAGCTTCACGCCGAACAAGCGCGACAACCTCGGTGCGTTCATGGCCGTCGACGCCAACGCGACGAGTCCGGACTACGGCAAGATCAGACTGCTGAAACTGCCCTCGCAGACACCGGTGCCCGGACCACAGCTGGTGCAGTCGAAGTTCAACTCCGATCCGAACATCGCCAATGAGCTCAACATCCTCAAGAAGCTCGGTGACTCGGAGATCGAGTACGGCAATCTGCTGACCGTGCCACTGGACGGCGGACTGCTGTACGTCGAACCGGTCTACCTGCGCGGCGCCAACACCAACTACCCGCTCCTGAAGAAGGTGTTGGTCAGCTACGGCGACAACAAGCCCGTCATGGAGGACTCGCTCAAGGACGCGCTGGACGTGGTCTTCGGCAAGAAGGCGCCCAGTGCGGGCACCGAGAAGCCGCCGGGCGGCGGCGACACCGGCCAGCAGCCGTCCGGCCAGACGGTGCAGCAGGCCCTGTCCGACGCCCAGAAGGCCTACGAGGAGGGCGAGAAGGCGCGCGCCGCGGGCGACTGGGCCGGTTACGGCGAGGCCCAGAAGAAGCTCAAGGCCGCACTGGACCGGGCGGCGAAGGCGTCCGAGAAGGGCGGCACGCCGGGCGGCTGAGCCGGCCGGCACGACGTACGGCCCTGCGGCAGCCGGTGCGAACCGGCGGCCGCAGGGCCGCGTCGGTCCAGGGGCCCGCCGATGCCGTGATACCTTGAGGGCACAACGACGCGGGGTGGAGCAGCTCGGTAGCTCGCTGGGCTCATAACCCAGAGGTCGCAGGTTCAAATCCTGTCCCCGCTACTGAATGACCAAGGCCCGGATCCCTCAGGGATCCGGGCCTTCGTCATGTGTTCCGGCCGATATCGGTCAGGGCCGGGTCGTGCGGCCGATGTGGGGAAGGTGTGTGCTTGAGTTTGACAAGTCGTCGTGTCGGGAAGTCGACAAACCGCTGAAGTGACCTCACTTGCTGCGGTATACCAGGTGTACGCGGGTAACAGGTGATGCGACGATGGGTCTTATGGGGGACAAGGCAAGGTTGTTGGAGACAGACCGGTTTGTGCATGCGCCCGACGACGGGCGCGAATCCGAGCTGCAGATGGACGCGATGGAGGTGGCGGAGGCCGCCGAGGCGTCCGATGCCGTGACCGAGTCCGGCCACCGCCGGGCCGCCGAGGCGGGCGACACCGCCGCGATGAGCGCACTGGGCGCGATGCTGCTGCGCCGCGGAGACCTCGACGGCGCCGAGCCGCATCTGCGCTCCGCGGCCGCCGCCGGTGACCGCGCCGCGGCCAACAACCTGGGCGTCCTGCTCCATCAGCGGGGCTACGGGGACGAGGCGGGCGGCTGGTGGCGGATCGCCGCCGTCGCCGGCTCCGCCGCTGCCGCACACGCGCTCGGGCGCCACTACCGCGAGCGCGGCGACGAGCCGGCCGCCGAGTACTGGCTGCGCCAGTCCGCCGAGTCCGGCCACTGCCTGGGTGCCTACGCGCTGGCCGATCTCCTGGAGCACCGCGGCGACATCGGCGCCGGACGCTGGTTCCGTACGGCCGCCGAGCGCGGCCACCGCGAGGCCG
Organism: Streptomyces sp. TM32; assembly: GCF_004122755.1. Classification (NCBI taxonomy): domain Bacteria; kingdom Bacillati; phylum Actinomycetota; class Actinomycetes; order Kitasatosporales; family Streptomycetaceae; genus Streptomyces; species Streptomyces sp. TM32. The sequence goes on along the minus strand of NZ_SDIG01000021.1, from coordinate 53,011 downwards.
CCTACCGCCTCGCCCGGCTCATCGAGGACGACGGGGACGCGGATCACCGCGCGACCCCCGCGTACGGCGAGCTGAGCCGGCAGGAGGAGGCCGAGCAGTGGTACCGCCAGGCCGCCGCGCGCGGCCACCGGCGGGCCGCGTTGCAGCTGGGCGCACTGCTGGAGGAACGCGGGGACGTCCAGGAGGCGGGCCGCTGGTATCTGTCCGCCGCCAAGGACGGCGAGGCCCGTGCCGCCTGTGCGCTGGGCTTCCTGCTGCGCGATGCCGGGGACGAGGAGAGCGCCGCGGAGTGGTGGCGGCGCGCCGCCCAGGAGGGCGACGGCAACGCCGCCAACGCGCTGGGCGCCCTGCACGCCGACCGCGGCGAACTGCAGACCGCCGAGCGCTGGTACCGCGCCGCACTGGACGCCGGGGATGTCAACGGCGCCTACAACATCGGGCTGCTGTGCGCCGCACAGGGCCGGGAAGGGCGCGGTGAGCAGTGGTACCGCCGCGCCGCCTACGCCGGGCACCGCGAGGCCGCCAACGCGCTGGCCATCCTGCTGCTCCAGCGCGGCGACGCCTCGGGCGCCGAGCCGTGGTTCTCCAAGGCGGCGGAGGCGGGCAGTGTGGATGCCGCCTTCAACCTCGGCATCCTCCACGCCGGCCGCGGCGCCGAGCGTACGGCGCACGCCTGGTACGAGCGGGCGGCCGCGGCCGGGCACACCGACGCGGCGCTGCAGGTCGCCATCGTGCAGCTGCGGGACGGCGAACTACAGGACGCGGAGCGGAATCTGCGCTGTGCGGCCGGCGGGGGTAGCGCCGAGGCGGCCTTCCGGCTCGCGGACCTCCTCGACCGTCAGGCGTCGGCCGCCGGCGACGGGCTCGCGGACGGCGAGCGGCCGGCGGACGACGAGAGCCTGCAGTGGTACGAGCGGGCCGCGGGCCAGGGCCACCGCCGTGCCCAGGTCCGTATGGGCATGTTCGCCGCGGCGCGCGGGGACGTGCTCGAGGCCGCGGACTGGTACCGCGCGGCGGCCGAGGCGGGCAGCCGGAACGGTGCCTTCAACCTCGGGCTGCTGCTGGCCCGTGAGGGCAGCCTGCCCGAGGCCGCCCTGTGGTGGCAGCGCGCCGCCGAGGGCGGGCACGGCCGGGCGGCTCTGCGGCTGGCGCTGCTCGCCGCCCGGCGCGGGGCGCTCGCGGAGGCGCAGAACTGGTGCGCCCGCGCCGTCGAGCTGGGGCCGCCCGAGGTGGCCGAGCGCGCGGCCCGGCTGCGTACGGCCCTCCAGGAGGAGCTCAGCGCCTAGAGCGGGTCCCTTGTGCGGATCGTCCCGGGGCGATCCGGCCAGGAGACGCCTGACGGGGCGCGTGGGCCGATGGAGCCCAGGGCCCGGTCCCATGGACCGGGCCCTGGGCCGCGCGGAAGGAATTTGCGCTGGTCGTCGGGCCGGGGTTAAAGTGAGGACACAACGACGCGGGGTGGAGCAGCTCGGTAGCTCGCTGGGCTCATAACCCAGAGGTCGCAGGTTCAAATCCTGTCCCCGCTACTGAATGACGAAGGCCCGGATTCCACGGAATCCGGGCCTTCGTCATGTCGTCTTCCGGTGTCTTGCTGCCGAGGCCGGAGGGGGCTGGCCGGGCGCAGGGGCGCCCGGTGGCCGGATCCTGGCGGTTCCCCGACGGGGCGACGTCCCGTCAGATGCGGTCAGGTGGCGGGTGGGCGAGTGGGCGGGCGCGGGTGCCGGCGGGCGGATGCGTGGGCGGGTGGTGGCAGCAGCGGGCCCGGCATACGAAGGAGCCCGCGGCCGGAGGGGCGCGGGCTCGACAGGGCGGATGGCTGCGGGGCCGGTCCGGCAGGGCCCCGCGAGATCAGGACGGGGCGCTGCAGTGGGGGCAGATGCCCCGGTAGGTGACGGTGACCTCGGAGACCTGGAAGCCGTAGCGTTCCGGCTCGGGGAGGGCGGAGAGCGGGTCGCCCTGGAGGTGGACGTCGCGGATCGTGCCGCACTGCGAGCAGACCAGGTGCTGGTGGTCGTGGTGGGCGTTGGGGTCGTAACGCTTGGCCCGGCCGTCGGTGCTCACCTCGATCACCTCGCCGAGCGAGACCAGCTCACCCAGGGTGTTGTAGACCGTGGCGCGGGAGATCTCGGGGAGCCGGTCGGAGGCCAGCGCGTGCACCTCGTCGGCGGTGTAGTGGACGTGGTCCCCGTCGAGGACCTCGGCGACGACGCGCCGCTGTGCGGTCAGCCGCCAGCCGCGTCCCCGGAGACGTTCCAGCAGGTCACTCATGCCAATCACCTATCAGTCAGATAGAGCCAGGGTAGCAGTGTCCGGTCCATGGCCGGATCGTGTACTGGTTTCACACTCTTCTTGACTTAGACTTTGTCCAATGTAGGATCGTGTTCGGCGCAAGCCAAGGGCAGGCACAGCAGATATTTCAGGAGGCGCACGTGTCGGTAGAGGGCATCACCGGGCCGCTGACCACCGAGTCCGGGGCTCCGGTCGGGGACAACCAGAACAGCGAGACGGCCGGCGTCGGCGGACCGGGCCTGATCCAGGACCAGCTCCTGATCGAGAAGCTCGCGCACTTCAACCGCGAGCGGATTCCGGAGCGCGTCGTGCACGCGCGGGGCGCCGGCGCCTACGGCACGTTCACCGTGACCGCGGATGTGACCAAGTACACCCGCGCCGCGTTCCTCTCCGAGGTCGGCAAGCAGACCGAGACCTTCCTGCGCTTCTCCACGGTCGCGGGCAACCTCGGCTCGGCCGACGCGGTGCGTGACCCGCGCGGCTTCGCGCTGAAGTTCTACACCGAAGAGGGCAACTACGACCTCGTCGGCAACAACACCCCGGTGTTCTTCATCAAGGACGCCCTCAAGTTCCCCGACTTCATCCACACCCAGAAGCGCGACCCGTACACCGGCTCGCAGGAGGCGGACAACGTCTGGGACTTCTGGGGTCTGTCGCCCGAGTCCACCCACCAGGTCACCTGGCTGTTCGGCGACCGCGGCATCCCCGCCTCGTACCGCCACCTGAACGGCTACGGCTCGCACACCTTCCAGTGGAACAACGCGGCCGGCGAGGTCTTCTGGGTCAAGTACCACTTCAAGACCGACCAGGGCATCAAGAACCTGACCACGGAAGAGGCCGCGGTCCTGGCCGGGCAGGACCCCGACAGCCACCAGCGGGATCTGCGGGAGTCCATCGAGCGGGGCGACTTCCCGAGCTGGACCGTGCAGGTGCAGATCATGCCCGCGGACGAGGCGGCCGCCTACCGCTTCAACCCGTTCGACCTGACCAAGGTCTGGCCGCACGAGGACTACCCGCCGATCGAGATCGGAAAGCTGGAGCTCAACCGCAACCCGGAGAACGTCTTCGCCGAGGTCGAGCAGTCGATCTTCTCCCCGCACCACTTCGTGCCGGGCATCGGCCCGTCCCCCGACAAGATGCTCCAGGGGCGCCTGTTCGCGTACGGCGACGCGCACCGCTACCGCGTCGGCATCAACGCCGACCACCTGCCGGTGAACCGCCCGCACGCCACCGAGGCGCGCAGCCACGGCCGGGACGGCGTGCTCTACGACGGCCGCCACGCGGGTCGGAAGAACTACGAGCCCAACAGCTTCGGCGGCCCGGTCGAGACCGGCCGTCCGCTGTGGCAGCCGGCCGCCGTGGCCGGCGCCACCGGCGAGCAGGCGGCGCCCTCGCACCCCGAGGACAACGACTTCGTCCAGGCCGGTGACCTCTACCGCCTGATGTCGGAGGACGAGAAGGGCCGCCTGATCGACAACCTGGCGGGCTTCATCGCGCAGGTCTCCCGCGACGACATCGCGCAGCGGGCGATCGAGAACTTCCGCAAGGCGGACGCGGACTACGGCAAGCGGCTGGAAGCCGCGGTCCAGGCCCTGCGCGGCTGAGTGGTAGGCCCTTTTTGCGGCTGAGCCTCCCCCACGCTTGAGGCGCGGGGGGACCCCCATCGCTCTCGCGGAGGTGGTGGCGCGCCGTTGGGGTTGCTCAATTGTCGCTTGCCGTACAAGCGAAGAGGCCGGACGCCATGGGGCTCCGGCCTCTTCGTGTGCCCGGCCGAGGGGACGCGCGGCCCTTCAGGCGGGCACGGCCCGGGCTCGCTCCGTAGTGGCCGACCAGCAGCGGATGATGTCGCGTACGGACACCACGCCCACCGGTTCCTGGTCGTTGAGCACGATGAGATGGCGGAAGCCGCCGCGCACCATGGCCTCCGCGGCGTCCTCCAGGGTCCAGTCCGGAGCGGCGAAGACCACGTCCGGGGTGGTGTGGGTCTGGGCGGTCTCGCGGTCGGGATTCTCGCCCGCGCCGAGCGAGTTGAGGATGTCGCGTTCGGTGAGGATGCCGATGCCACAGGTGTCGCTGTCGAGGACCACGGCCGCGCCGAGGCGGCGGGCCGCCATCAGCCGCGCCGCCTGGCGGAGGGTGTGAGCGGGCCCGATGGTGAGGAGCGCCGTGCTCATGGCGTCTTTGACGTGCATGGGCATGGAGTGCAGCCACCTCCTTGGTGAATGTGCCTTGCGAAGGGATTCACAAGTTCACAAAGTGGGGGATTCTCATGTTCACATGCCTCCGGTGACGCAACAAGGGGTAAGTGGTGGACGGTTGTCCGAATACTCGCGGTGCCGCAGGTCAGCGCGCGGAATCTCCGAGATAGCCCAGCAGGTCCTCGTGCAGCAGGCCGTTGGAGGCCGCCGCGTTGCCGCTGTGCGGGCCCGGCTTGCCGTCCAGGCCGGAGAACTGCCCGCCCGCCTCGTTGACGACCACCGCACAGGCCGCCATGTCCCACAGCGACAGCTCCGGCTCCGCGCAGATGTCCACCGAGCCCTCGGCGATCATCATGTACGGCCAGAAGTCGCCGTAGCCGCGGGTGCGCCAGCAGTCCCGGCTCAGATCGAGGAAGCCGGGCAGCTTGCCGCGCTCCTCCCAGCCGGTCAGCGAGGAGTACGCGAACGACGCGTCCTGGATGCGGCCGACCTTCGAGACCTGTAGCCGGGTCGCGGAGGTGAGGCTGCGGCCGGTGAAGGCGCCCAGGCCCTCGGCGGCCCACCAGCGGCGGTTGAGTGCCGGTGCGGAGACGATGCCGACCACCGGGCGGTCACCGCCCTCGCCGCGCTCCATCAGGGCGATCAGGGTGGCCCAGACCGGCACCCCGCGGACGTAGTTCTTGGTGCCGTCGATCGGGTCGATGATCCAGCGGCGCGGCCCCGCGCCCTCGCTGCCGAACTCCTCGCCGAGCACCGCGTCCCGTGGCCGGGCCCGCTGGAGCTGGCCGCGGATCAGCTCCTCGGCGGCCTTGTCCGCCTCGCTCACCGGTGTCATGTCCGGTTTGGTCTCGACCTTGAGGTCGAGGGCCTTGAAGCGCTCCATGGTGGCGGCGTCCGCGGCGTCCGCGAGAACATGGCCGAGGCGAAGATCATCGTGATAGTCGGGCATGTGCGAACAGTATCCATTGGTATACGCCGGAGCCACACGGCCATGCGCCGCCGGGCGTGTGACGCCACCGACCCCGCCGGCAGGTACCGGCTGTGACGACCCTTGACAGTACCTGGCGCCCCGTCAATTCTGTGCGCACACCGGCCGACCGGGCCGGCGGCCGGGGAGGGACGGATGCCCGCAGCGCGCGAATCCTTGCTGGATGCCGCCTACACGGCGCTGACGGAGCGGCCCTGGGCGGCGGTGCGGATGGTCGAGGTCGCGGCCGCCGCCGGGGTCTCCCGGCAGACGCTGTACAACGAGTTCGGCAGCAAGGAGGGGCTGGCCCGCGCCCTGGTCCGCCGGGAGACCGACCACTACCTCGCCGGCGTGGCGCGGGCGCTGTCCCGCGGCGCCCCGGCGACCGGGGCGCGGGGCGACGCGGCGGGCCGGATCGTGGCCGCGGCCGCCTGGACGGTGCGCACCGCCCGTGCCAACCCCCTGGTCAGGGCCGCGCTGACCGGTTGCTGGGGAGACCGGCTGCCGCCCGCCCCGACGGGGTCCGCCGGCCCCGCGCGGGCCGGGACGCCCCGGCCGCCCGGCGTGCCCGCGCAGCGTGCCGCGCCGTCCGGTGAGGGGCCGCTGCCGGGGCCCGCCGAACTCGTCGGCCGGTTCTGCGATCAGGCGGTCGCGGCCCTGCGGCCCGGCTGGCCCGAGGAGGAGCTGCCCGCCCTGGGCACCGCCTGCGAGACCGCGGCCCGGCTGACCCTGTCCTGGGTGCTCGCACCGCCGGCTTCGGGGGCGGCGCCCGCACCGGGACGCGTACCGGCGCAGCGCTCGCGCCGGGAGCCGGAGACGGAGGCGGTGTCCCGGCTCGTACGGAGCGCCTTCGCCGGAATGACGGCCGGTACGCAGCCGGCCGAGTGGAAGTGACGAGGCGTCAGGGGCAGTGGCGGGCGGACGCTCCGGCTCAGTGCGCGGAGCCCGACAGTTGCAGCCCGATCACGCCGACGATGACCATGGTGATCGAGACGATCTTCAGGGTGGAGACCAGGTCGCCGAGGAAGACCATGCCGTAGATCGCCGTACCGGCCGCACCGATGCCGGTCCACACCGCGTACGCGGGGCCGACGTCGAGCTTGCGCAGCGCCAGCGTCAGCAGACCGAAGCTGCCGAGGGCGAAGGCCGCGAAGGCGATGGTGGGGAAGAGGCGGGTGAAGCCGTGCGAGAGCTTGAGGCAGACCGCGAAGCCGGTCTCCAGGATCCCCGCCACCACGACCAGCAGCCACGCCATGTCCGCATGCCTCCGTCAGCTAGCTGAGCGACGACGGGACGTCAGAATCACTCGCTCAGGCCCCGTCCGGGCGATCGGGGCCCGCTTGAGCACTACGCCGGCCTTGGTGTGATTATGCCTTTACCGTGGGCGGGCGGTGGCAAACGTCGACGGTCAGTCGCCCTCGCGTCGTTCCCGGGTGGCCAGCAGACGCCGCAGTGAGTAGAGGCGGGCCGGGTCGGCACGGCCGTCGGTGACCCACTCGTCCAGCGCACAGTCCGGTTCGTCGTGGCTGCAGGCGCGCGGGCAGCCGGCGGTGCCGGGCTCCAGGTCGGGGAAGGCGTGGATGACCCGGGACGGGTCGATGTGGGCCAGTCCGAAGGAGCGCACGCCCGGGGTGTCGATCACCCAGCCCGAGCCGCCGGGGAGCGGCAGCGCCAGCGCGGAGGTGGTGGTGTGCCGCCCGCGGCCGGTGACCGCGTTGACGTGTCCGGTGGCTCGGCGGCGCTCCGGGACCAGGGCGTTGACCAGGGTGGTCTTGCCCACGCCGGAGTGGCCGACGAACGCCGTCATCCGGCCCGCCAGGCTGTCCCGCACCCGGTCGGCGGCGCTGCCGTCGGCGAGTTCGTCGCGGTTGGTGACGATGTAGGGGACGCCGAGGGCGCCGTAGGACTCCAACAGGGCGTCGGGGGACGCCAGATCGGACTTGGTCAGCACCAGCAGGGGGTCGAGGCCCGCGTCGTAGGCGGCGACCAGACAGCGGTCGATGAGCCGGGGGCGGGGTTCGGGATCGGCGAGCGCGGTGACGATGGCGAGCTGGTCGGCGTTGGCGACCACGACCCGCTCGAACGGGTCGTCGTCGTCGGCCGTACGGCGCAGCGTCGAGGAGCGCGGTTCGACCCGGACGATCCGGGCGAGGGTGTCCTTGGCGCCGGTCAGGTCGCCCACGACGGCGACCCGGTCGCCGACCACCGCGCTCTTGCGGCCCAGTTCGCGGGCCTTCATCGCGGTCACCGTACGGCCGTCGATGAGGCAGGTCAGCCGGCCGCGGTCGACGGTGAGGACCAGACCCTCGCCGGCGTCCGCGTGCTTGGGACGGATGTTGGTACGGGGACGGTTGCCCTTGGGGTTGGGCCGGACGCGGATGTCGTCCTCGTCGGGGTTCTTGCCGTAGCGGCGCATGGCGGCGTCAGCCCTCACGCTCTCCGGGCGGGGACGGCCGCCGGATCGAGCATGTCCGTCCACATCGCAGGGAAGTCCGGCAGGGTCTTGGCGGTGGTGGCGACGTTCTCCACCTCCACGCCCTCGACGGCCAGGCCGATGACGGCCGCGGCGGTGGCCAGCCGGTGGTCCTCGTAGGTGTGGAAGGTCCCGCCGTGCAGGGGGCGCGGCCGGATGTGCAGGCCGTCCGCGGTCTCGGTGACGTCGCCGCCGAGTTCGTTGAGTTCCTTGGTGAGCGCGGCCAGCCGGTCGGTCTCGTGCAGCCGCAGATGAGCCACACCGCGCAGCGTGGAGGGGGAGTCGGCCAGCGCGGCGACCGCGGCGATGCCCGGCGTCAGCTCGCCGACCTCGCTCAGGTCGACGTCGATGCCGTGGATCCGGCCGCTGCCGGTGAAGGTGAGTCCCTGCTCGGTGAGCTCGCAGGAACCGCCCATGGTGGTGAAGATCTCGCGCAGCGCGTCACCGGGCTGTGTGGTGTGCGCCGGCCAGTCCGGGATGGTGACCCGGCCGCCGGTGACCAGCGCCGCGGCCAGGAACGGCTGGGCGTTGGACAGGTCCGGCTCGACGACCAGATCGCGGCCGAGCAGGGCGCCAGGGGTGACCCGCCAGACGTTCGGCTCGCCGCCCGCCTCCGGGGTGTCCACCTGGGCGCCGACGCTGCGCAGCATGTCGACGGTCATCCGGATGTGCGGCATCGAGGGCAGCGCCGCGCCCACGTGCCGGACCTCGACGCCCTGGTTGAAGCGCGGCGCGGACAGCAGCAGGGCGCTGACGAACTGGGAGGACGAGGACGCGTCGATCTCGACCGGGCCGCCCTCCAGGGCGCCGCCGCCGAAGACCGTCATCGGCAGCGCGCCGCGGTTGTCGTCGTCGATCCGGGCGCCCAGGGTGCGCAGCGCCTCGATCACGCCGCCGAGCGGGCGCTCGTAGGAGCGCGGATCGCCGTCGAAACGGATCGGGCCGTCGGCGAGGGCGGCGACCGGGGGGAGGAAGCGCATGACCGTGCCGGCGTTGCCGACGTCGACGGTGGCCGGGCCGTGCAGCCCCGCGGGGATCACCCGCCAGGCCTCACCCGCGCTGTCGGCGGAGCTCGACGACGCCGTCTCCTCGATGCCGACGCCCAGGGTGCGCAGCGCCTCGGCCATCAGGAGGGTGTCCCGGGAGCGCAGCGGCCGGCGCAGCCAGCCGGGCTCGGAGGAGAGGGCGGCCAGTACCAGGCCGCGGTTGGTGACCGATTTGGAGCCGGGAACGGTGACGGTCGCGTCGACGGCCCCGGGGGCGAGGGGGGCGGGCCACAGGGCGGGATGTGCGGGGCTCTCGGTCATGCCTTTACTTTAATGGCTGGACAGGGGTGCCGATCTTGATCAAAAGCGGCGCAACCCCTGCGAAACACGGCACTGGTAGTGCGACTTCCCGCCGCGACGGGTGGGGCGGCCGGAGCGTCCGCCGCGGCGCCGCGGCACCCGGCGGCCCGCCGCGGGTCGGCGGCCGTCGGCGTCACAGGCCCAGCAGCCAGCGCCCGCCCCCGATCAGGGAGCACAGCGTCACCACATGGAAGAGGCCGAGCCAGACGGCGGCCGGTACGTGGGTCAGGCGCGCCAGCTGGTCCGGGTCGGAGTCCGCGGCGCCTCCCCGGCGCCGCTTGCCCATCAGCTCGAAGGGCGGCCGCACCCCGCCCAGCAGCAGGAACCACACCACCACGTAGCCGAACGCCGCCTGCACCTGCGGCGTCGTCAGCCAGGAGACCAGCACGAACGCGGCACCGGTCAGGACGACGGTGAGCACGCCGTAGGCGTTACGGATCATGACCAGCATCGCCAGCAGCAGTACGGTGGCGCCCCACAGCAGCGCGGTGATGTGCCCCGCGGCGAGCAGTGCGGCGCCCGCCAGGCCCAGCAGCGACGGGGCGATGTAGCCGGCCGCGGCGGTGAGCACCATGCCCAGGCCGGTCGGCTTGCCGCGCGAGACGGTCAGCCCCGAGGTGTCCGAGTGCAGCCGGATGCCGTCCAGGCGGCGGCCGGTCAGCAGCGCGATCAGCCCGTGCCCGCCCTCGTGCGCGATGGTGACGGCGTTCCGCGACAGCCGCCAGGCGGTGTGCGGGACGACGACTCCCAGCGCGAGCACCGCGGTGATGATCACCAGCCAGAGCGAGGGGGCGGGCTGCGTCCCGAAGACCCGGCTCCATATGTCGGTGAGGTGGTCGGTGTCCATGTCTCCCCTTCGTGTGGCATGGCAGTGTGGCATGCATGTGCGGTAGGTATGCAGCGAGTCGTCGCCCCGAGGACCTGGTGGGAATATTCGGCGTCCAGCAGTGGGAGCCCACCGAGACGCTGGCGCCCAGCTGGAACGTGGCGCCGACGGACCCGGTGCACGCGGTGCTGGAGCGTCCCCTCAAGGGCCCGGCGGCCGAGGCCTTCCCGCCGGGCAGCCCGGTGCGCCAGCTGCGGACGCTGAAGTGGGGCCTGGTCCCGTCGTGGTCGAAATCACCTGAGGGCGCCGCAAGGATGATCAATGCGCGGGCCGAGACCGTGCACGAGAAGCCGTCCTTCCGGCAGGCCTTCGCGGCCCGCCGCTGTCTGCTCCCCGGTGACGGCTACTTCGAGTGGGTCACCGCCCCCGCGGAGCGGCAGCTGGAGGAGCAGGGCAGGAAGAAGCGGCCCCGCAAGCAGCCGTACTTCGTGACCCCGGCGGACGGCTCGGTGATGGCGCTGGCCGGTCTGTACGAGTTCTGGCGGGACGCGACCCTGCCCGGCGACCACCCGCTGGCCTGGTGGGTGACCTGCACGGTCGTCACCACCGAGGCCGAGACCACCCCGCTGGCCGGGGCGAGCGGCGGCGAGGGGCCGCAGGCGCTGGCCGACATCCACCCCCGGATGCCGCTGGTGCTGACCCCGGACCGCTGGGACGACTGGCTCGACCCGGCCCGTACCGACCCCGACGCGGTGCGCGAGCTGCTGGCGCCGCCGCCGGCCGGGCTGATGCGTGCCTACCCGGTCCCGACCGAGGTCAGCAACGTCCGCAACAACGGGCCCGAGCTGGTCACCGAGCTCGACGGCCCGGAGGTGGGCACGCTGTTCTGAGGCGCCGACGGGCGTGCTGCGGTGCCCCTCCGGCGGTGGCGCGGGCAGGATGGGCGTACGGGCGAGCGCGGCGCGGAGTCACCGCAGGGTGCGCGCGGTGCGCAGGCGAGGCCGAGTGAAGCGAGGGTGCGGCATGAGCACAGGGGCGAGGGAGACCGAGACGGTCGGGACGCCGGCGGGCGACGCCCGGATCACCTGGTACCGCGAGGCGAAGCCGGCCCGGGCCGTGGTGGCCGTGAGCCACGGTGCCGGCGGCGGCATCGAGGCACGTGATCTGCGGGCCCTGGCGGCCGCGCTGCCGGCCCGCGGCTACACCGTGGCGCTGGTCGAGCAGCCGTGGCGGGTGGCGGGCAAGAAAGTGGCGCCCGCGCCGAAGACCCTCGACGCCGCGTGGACCGCGCTGTGGCCGGCGCTGGAGAAGCCCGGGCTGCCGGTGGTCGCCGGCGGCCGCAGCGCCGGGGCCCGGGTGGCCTGCCGTACGGCGCGGGAACTGGGCGCCCAGGCCGTCCTGGCGCTGAGCTTCCCGCTGCATCCGCCGGGCCGGCCGGAGAAGTCGCGGGCGGAGGAGCTGACCGGTGCCGGGGTGCCGACGCTGGTCGTCCAGGGCGGCCGGGACCCGTTCGGACGGCCGGAGGAGTTCCCGCCGGGGACGGAGCTCACCGAGATCGCCCACGGGGACCACGGCTTCGCGGTCCCGAAGAAGGCGGACGTCGGCGAGGCGGAATCGATGGAGCGGCTCACGGACACGGTGGCGGCCTGGCTGGACGGCATGTTCGGCTGACGTCCCCCGCCCGCGTGCGGGTCAGTCGCCGCCCCGGGCGCGCGGGCGGGCGCGGACGTGCACCCGTTCCCCCTGGCTGCCGAACAGGCTCAGCAGCTCGACCGGGGCGTCGCCCGCGGGCCCGAACCAGTGCGGCAGCCGGGTGTCGAACTCCGCCGCCTCCCCGGCCCGCAGCTCCACGTCGCGGTCCGCGAGCAGCAGCCGCAGCCGCCCGGACAGCACGTACAGCCACTCGTACCCCTCGTGCGTCCGCTGCTCGCGCGGGCCGCCGGCCGGGTCCATGACCAGCTTGAACGCCTGGAGTCCGCCCGGCTGGCGGGTCAGCGGGAGGGCGGTCAGGTGCGCGCGCCGCAGCGGCGTCGCGCGCACCCGCGGGTCACCCACCTCCGGCGCCCCCACCAGCTCGTCCAGCGGCACCTGATGGGCCTGCGCCAGGGGCAGCAGCAGTTCGAGGGTGGCCTTGCGGCCGCCGGACTCCAGCCGCGACAGGGTGCTCACCGAGATGCCGGTCGCCGCGGACAGCGCGGTCAGCGTCACCCCGCGCTCCTGGCGCAGCCGCCGCAGCCGGGGGCCCACGTCCGCGAGCACCTTCGCGTATGCGTGATCGGTCACCCCTCCATTGCCGAAGCGGCAAGTGGGTTTGTCAAGACCCGGGGCGGGCGGCGGCGTCCGCCGGGTGTCCGTCCGGGCCGGTCCCGGGGAGGCGGTGGGAAAGCCGGGCCGGCGGACCGGGAATGACCGGGCGGGTGCGGCTGTTGTGCCACACGTAACGCCCCAGTACGTCCGGCGCAGCATGAGGAATGGGAGTCCGCCGCATGGGAATCGCTTGCCCCGCCCGCCCGGCCACCGATCTGTCGTGGTCGCAGATGCAGGTGACGCAGCCCGCCCTGGCCGGAGCGGCGGCGGCACCGGATCGTCGTCTATTCTCCGAATCGGGTGGGTCCACATCCGGGGCCACGAAGGTGTTGGAGGAGGTGGGTCCGGTCACCGGTACCGACGCAGGGACCGACGGCACGGCTGAGGAGAGGGCTCAGGAGAGCGCCGCCGAGCGCAACACGCGCTTCGAGCGGGACGCGCTGACCTTCCTGGACCAGATGTACTCCGCCGCGCTGCGCATGACCCGCAACCCGGCCGACGCCGAGGACCTGGTGCAGGAGACGTACGCCAAGGCGTACGCGTCCTTCCACCAGTTCCGCGAGGGCACCAACCTCAAGGCCTGGCTGTACCGCATCCTCACCAACACCTTCATCAACTCCTACCGCAAGAAGCAGCGCGAGCCCCAGCGCAGCGCCGCGGAGGAGATCGAGGACTGGCAGCTGGCGCGCGCCGAGTCGCACATGTCGACGGGGCTGCGCTCCGCCGAGTCGCAGGCCCTGGACCACCTCCCCGACTCCGACGTGAAGGCCGCCCTCCAGGCCATCCCCGAGGAGTTCCGCATCGCGGTCTACCTCGCGGATGTCGAGGGCTTTGCCTACAAGGAGATCGCGGACATCATGGGGACACCCATCGGCACGGTGATGTCCCGGCTGCACCGCGGCCGGCGCCAACTGCGCGGCATGCTGGAGGATTACGCCCGTGAGCGCGGGCTGGTCCCGGCCGGGGCGGGGGCTGCGGACCCGCAGGCCGCGCGGACGACGGAGTCGCACGACCGGAAAGGCTCGGGATCATGAGCTGCGGAGAGCCGCACGAGAAGGACTGCTCAGAGGTCCTTGACCACCTCTACGAGTATCTCGACCGGGAGATGCCCGAGGGGGAGTGCGCAGATTTCCAGGTGCATCTCGACGAGTGCTCGCCGTGCCTGGAGAAGTACGGCCTGGAGCAGGCCGTCAAGAAGCTCGTCAAGCGCTGCTGCGGCCATGACGACGTCCCCAGCGACCTGCGGTCCAAGGTGATGGGCCGGATCGACCTCATCCGGGCCGGGGAGACCGTCCCCGAGGTGAGCGTGCTCGAACAGGCCAAGAAGGAACAGGCACAGCGCGAGCAGGCGGACGCCGAGGCGAGCGGCTCCGGGCCGGCGGGCGGCCCGTCCGACGCCGGCCCGTCCGATGCACGGACCAAGACCGCGCGGACCGAATAACGCGGCACATCACCCTAAGGGGTGAGGGGCGGGCCGATTCGTCCCGCCCGATTCCCCGATGCCCCTTCCCCGGCCTCCCGGCCCGTCTATTCTCACCGACCCGAGCGCACCTCTGAGGCGGCGCAAAGGGACCTTCCCGGCTCCTCCGGAGCGCGCGGGAGAGCGGTGGGCGACGAGGAGGGCGCGATGCGGGGACTTCCGGCGGCCGCGCGAGGGTACATCGGCGGCACCGCACTGGCCGCGGCACTGTGTGTCGCCCCCGCGATACGGCTCGGCGCCGCCGCCCCTTGGAGCAGCACCCTGGCCCTGGCCCTGCTGTACGCCGGGTGTGAACAGGTGCGCCGCTGCCCGCCGGTGGGCGTCCGGGCGCCGTCCGGTACGGGTCCCGTCGAGGGGCCCGCGTGCTTTCCCGCCGGCTGGGCCAGCCCCGTCCTGCTCGCCGGCGTCTGTCTGCTGCCGCCGCCGCTGGCCGCGCTGACCGCCGTCCCCGGGGCGCTGACCGGACCGGCCGGGGCCCGCCCGGCCGGCGCCCGCAGGCTCTGGCACGCCGCCGAACTCGCGCCGGCGTGCTGGGCGGCCGCGCAGGTCTTCCGGATCACCGGCGGCCAGCATCCCTGGTCCGCCCCGCAGTTCCCCGTCCTGCTGCTGCCCGCCGCGGCCGCCGCGGCGACCTTCTGCGCGGTGCTGGCGGCGCTCGACGGCGGGGTGCTGATCGCCGCCGAGCGGCACCCCGTACGCACCGCCTGGCGCGGGCTGTTGACCCGCTCGCTGGGGCCGCATCTGGTGCACGGGCTGGCCGGGTTGATGATGGCGGTGCTGTGGCGCAGCTCGTACGGGCCGCCGGCGGCGTTGCTGGTGCTGCTGCCGATGTGCCTGTCCTGCTGGGTCTTTGCCCAGTACCACCGGGAACGCGCCGCCCATCAGGCCACCATCCGCGCCCTCGTGCAGGCCGTCGACATCAAGGACCGCTACACCCGCGGACACGGCGAACGGGTCGGACGCGCCTCGGTGATGATCGCCCGGGAGTTGGGCATGGCCGAGGACCGGGTGGAGGTGCTGCGGTTCGCCGGCATCCTGCACGACGTCGGCAAACTCGGCGTCCCCACCCGGCTGTTGCGCAAGGACGGCCCGCTGACGCCGCAGGAGCGCCGGGTCATCGAGCTGCATCCCGAGTACGGACACGAGATCGTCCGCGGCATCGGCTTCCTGGGGGAGGCCCGGGCGGCGATCCTGCACCACCACGAGCGGCTGGACGGCCGCGGCTACCCCTACGGGCTGAGGGGCCATCACATTCCGGAGTACGCCCGGGTGGTGGCGGTCGCCGACGCCTTCGACGCGATGACCTCGACCCGCTCCTACCGGCGGGCCCGGCCGGTGCAGGCGGCCGTCGAGGAGTTGCGCAAGTGCGCCGGGGCGCAGTTCGACCCGCGGATGGTCCGGGCGCTGGCGGCCTCGCTGGACCGCTACGGCTGGCACCCGGACCTGGTGACGGCGGCGGACACGGAGCCCGCCGCGGCGGCGGACGGCGGTGTGCCGCGGCAGGAGGCGGACACAGTCATCGCGGCGCGGGACGGGGAGCCGGACGGTGGCCCGGAGCGTTCGGCGGTGCGGCCCAGGCTGCGGCCCGAAGGGGCCGGACGGGACGGCACCCGGTGAGCGGCGCCCGGGGCGACCCCCGGCGCCCGTGGCCGGCCGCGCGCCGGACGGCGGACGGCCGCGCCGCCGGTGGCCCGCGCGCCGGGGCACCGGCCTGCGGCGCGCGCGCCGTCGTCGCCGCGGTCTACGCCCCGGCCGCCGCGCTGGCCGGCTGGTCGCTCGCCCGGACGCTGTGGGACGGAATGCGACAGCCCGGGATCGCGCTGGCCTTCGGGGTGCTGATCGCGGTGGGCGAGCTGGTGGGTCGGGGCCCCGCTCCCGCGGCGGGGCCCGGGCGGATGCCGGGGGAGCGGGAGGGCGCCCCGCTGGGTGCGGCCGGGGCCCTGGCCTACGCCCTGCTCGGCGCGGCCGGCGGCCGGCCCACCACCCACGGCGTCCCGCAGATCGTGGCCGTGGTCCTGGCGGCCGGCCTGATCGGACTCGTCCCTCAGCTCGCGCGCGGCCAGGGTCCCGCGCTCGACCATCTCGCCCGCCGGGTACTGACCATCGGCTTCGCCGCCACCTGCTTCCAGCCCCTCTACAACACCGGGACGCTGGACACCTGGGTGGCCTCCGGGCCGGTGTACCCCCTCTTCATGACCGCCCTGATGGCGCTGACCGCGCTGTGCGACGCGGTGCTGGCGGCCGCGCTCGCCCGGGCCCGCACCGGCTGGCCGTACGGGCCGCTGCTGCGCGACGAGTTGCGGGCGCTGCCCGGCATCGGCTCGGCGATCTGTGCCACCGGCGTGGTGATCGCGCTGGCCACCGCGGTCGCCGGGCTGTGGGCGCTGCCCGTCTTCTGTCTGCCGCTGCTGCTGACCCAGTTCGCCTTCCGCCGCTTCGCCGCGGTCCGCGCCACCTACGGCCAGACCATCGCCTCGCTGGCCCGCTGCACCGAGATCGCCGGCTACACCCCGCACGGCCACGCCCGCCGGGTCGCCGCGCTCAGCCGCGCCGTGGGCCGCGAACTGGGGCTGCACGGGCCGGACTTGGACGTGCTCGAATACGCCGCCCTGATGCACGACATCGGCCAGCTCTCGCTGCTGGACCCGGTGCCGGACGGGGCCACCGCGCCGCTGCCGCCCGCCCAGCAGCGCCGGATCGCGCTGCTGGGCGGTGCCGTTGTCCGGCAGACCGGGGCCCCCGCGGAGGTCGCGATGATCGTCGAGCGGCAGGCCGATCCGTACCGGGACCAGCCGGTCACGGCGCGTATCGTCCGCACCGTCAACGCCTACGACGACCTGTCGGGCGGCTCCGCGGGCCCGGGCGGCCCGCTGCGCGCGCTGGAGCGGCTGCGGCTGGCCACCGCGCAGGACCACGAACCACGGGTCGTCGAGGCGCTGGCCCGGGTGCTGTCGTGCGGCGGCCGCGCGGTGTGAGATGGCCGACTGTGGCGCACGGCGCGGGACGGCCGACGCCCGCTCCGCCGCCCGCGGAGCCCCGGCCTGCCGCGTCCCGCCCCGGCAGCCCCCGGCGGGCCGCACACCGCCCGCGGACGGCCTCCCGCGGGCCCCGGAGGCCGCCCTGCCGCCCCGTCCCCGCCGTTGGGCCCGCGCCGTGCGCCCGAGGTGCGGGAACCCATGGGTAATGAGCGGCCGCCGAGATGGGCATGGTTGGATGCGAAGGAAGCCCCTTCCAGGGGATTCAGGGGGGCGGCGAAGGGCAAGGAGCCGCAGGGGAGCGGCAAACCGGGCTGAGCCCGGCGGCAATCTGTGGCAGGTTGTCGAGTAGGCCCCTCGGAAGGCCCCGGGCGCCGCCCGGGGAGACCTCCTCGGCGGCATCAAGAGCAACCAGCAGGCGGGAATCGTGAGGATCTTCGGCAAGGTACGGCACCGGCCCTCCGCCTCGTGGCGTCAGGCGACCGACCGCGCTTTCACGCTGATCGGCGACGGCCGTTACGAGGACGCGGGGGCGCTGCTGACCCGTGCCGCGGACATGGAGCCGTGGCTTTCGGAGTCCTGGTTCAACCTCGCCCTGCTGCACAAGTTCCGGCACGACTGGGAGCAGGCCAGGGCCGCCGGTCTGCGTGCGGTGGCGCTGCTGGACCGCGAGGCGGGGGCGCCCGACTGGTGGAACGTCGGCATCGCCGCCACCGCCCTGCAGGACTGGCCGCTGGCCCGCCGCGCCTGGCAGGCGTACGGCCTGAAGGTCCCCGGTGAGGGCTCCCCGTCCGGTGAACCGCTCGGTATGGCGCTGGGCAGCGCCGCCGTCCGGCTCTCCCCGGAGGGCGAGGCGGAGGTCGTCTGGGGCCGCCGGCTGGACCCGGCGCGGATCGAGGTGCTGTCGATCCCGCTGCCGTCCTCCGGGCGGCGCTGGGGCGAGGTGGTGCTGCACGACGGCGTCCCGCACGGCGAGCGGACGATCCTCAGCGCCGACGGCGCCACCAGGGCCTATCCGGTCTTCGACGAGATCGAGCTGTGGGCGCCCTCCCCGGTCCCCACCTGGGTGGTGCTCCTGGAGGCCGCGTCGGAGGCCGACCGGGACGCCCTGGAGCGGCTGGCGGCCGACGCGGGCTTCGCCGCAGAGGACTGGTCGTCCTCGGTGCGCCTGCTGTGCCGTACGTGCTCGGAGAGCCGGATGCCCAGCGACGAGGGCGACGGCGAGCACCTGGACCCGCACGACCACAGCGAGCCCGGCCACCCCGGGCCGCTCGGGCACCGCACCGCGGGCTCGGGCTCGCTCTGGGTGCCGGAGCGCGAATGCGGCATCGCGGCGCCGTCCGCCCTGGTGCGCGGCCTGCTGGACGGCTGGGTCGCGGACAGCCCGGACACCCGGGAATGGCGGGATCTTGAAGAGGTCTGCTGAGCGCCCGCCGGCGTCCCCGTAGGCTGTAGGGCGACTAACCAGGGTTTTCAGGAAGGCGTACGGCGGAGATGGCCCAGCAGCCTGTGTTTGATCAAGAGGGTGACCAGCGCGTGGATGAGGCGTTCGTCGACGACGTCACCGACGCCGGGGAGCGGGAGGAAGCCCACCGTGCGCGGGGTACCTCGCGGCCGATCACGGTGGTCGGCAACCCGGTGCTCCACAAGGAGTGCAAGGACGTCACGGTGTTCGACGAGGAGCTCGGCCGGCTCATCGACGACATGTTCGCCAGCCAGCGCACCGCCGAGGGCGTGGGCCTGGCCGCGAACCAGATCGGTGTGGACCTGAAGGTCTTCGTCTACGACTGCCTGGACGACGAGGGCGTCCGGCACGTCGGTGCGGTCTGCAACCCCGTCCTGGAGGAGCTGCCGGCCGAGCGCCGCATCCTGGACGACTCCAACGAGGGCTGTCTGTCCGTGCCCGGCGCCTACGCCGAGCTGGCCCGCCCCGATTACGCCGTGGTCCGCGGCCAGAACGCCAAGGGCGAACCGATCGCGATCGAGGGCACCGGCTACTTCGCGCGCTGTCTGCAGCACGAGACCGACCACCTCCACGGCTACCTCTACATCGACCGGCTGAGCAAGCGGGAGCGCAAGGAAGCGCTGAAGCAGATGGCCGAGCGGGAGCCCCGCTACCCCGTCGTCGCCAACGACTGACGACGTGGGCGCGCGGGCGCCCGGCCGGTGGGCCGGGCGCCCTTCGCCGTCACGGTGCCTGCTGGTAGGCGCTCCAGACCTTGGGCGGGACGGTCGTCCCCAGCCCGGTCTCCGCGCCGCCGACGTCCTGCATCGGCAGCAGATCGGGGGCGCCCGGTTTGTTGCGGAACATGGTGACGGCGGTGGTCGGCTCATTGCCGTCCCCGTCGCCGGGCAGCTTGCCGGGACGGAAACCGCCCCCGCTGCCGGGATCCGTACCGAGGTCCGGCACACCGGCCGGCGGGCTGCCGATGAACCACGCCGACTTCATCCGGTCGCCCGGCTCGGTGAGACCGGCCGCGACCGGCTGCTGTGCCGCCTTGCCGCCCTGTGCTTCCAGGGCCTGCCGGCCGCGTTCCTCCAAGGCGCCGGACACCTGCTGGGCGACCCCGGCGTCGAGCACCTGGTGCGACTCGGGGCGGCGCAGGCCGGGTACCGGGCGGCCCTCGTGGGTGAGCGCGGACACCGCATACGGGTCGGTGTGCAGCCCGCCGTTGGCGAAGGTGGTGTAGGCGCTCGCCATCCGGATCGCGCTGGGGGCCGAGGTGCCCAGCGGGAAGGTCTGTTCCAGGCGTGCCATGCTCTCCTTGCGCAGCCCCGAGGCCACCGCCAGATCCCGGATCCGCTCCAGCCCGATCTCCTTGCCGGCCTGCACGAACGGCGGGCTCTGGGCCTTCAGCAGGGCGCCGCGCAGGTCCCCGAACCGGGCCTTGCCGGCCGCCGCGCCGGACGGGTCGGCCCCCGGTGCCGCGGTCGCCGGGCCGTGCCACGCGGCGTCCGGCTCGTCGACCAGCTGCTGGAGCCCTGCCGCCAGCACGAACGGCTTGAAGGCGGACCCGACCGGGACCGCCGTGGTGTCCGCGTTGTTGCTGAAGTGCTTGGTGGCGTCCGCGCCGCCGTAGAGCGCGACGATCGCCCCGTCCTTGGGGCGTACCGAGGCGGCGCCGAATTCCACGAACCTGTCGGCCGTGCGCCGTTTCGGATCGATGCTGTCGCGGCGTACGTCGGTGACGGCCTTTTCCAGGCGGTGGGTGCGCTTTTTGTCGAACGTGGTATGGATGCGGTATCCGCCGCGTGCCAGGTCTTTGTCGGTCAGACCGGTGTCGGCCTTGATGAACTTGTTGGCGACATCGACGAGATAGCCGGTCTGACCGGCTTGGCTGGTGGGTTTCGACAGCGCGCGCGGCTCGGGGAAGGTGCGGTATTTCGCGCGCTCCCGCGCGCTCATCTTCCCGGTGTCGACCTGCCGGTCGAGTATCCACTTCCAGCGGGCCACGGCGCGCGCGTGATTGGCCTTGCTCAGCCCCGGGTCGTACTGCTCGGAGCCCTTCAGCAGGGCCGCCAGCAGCGCGCCCTGACTGGGGTTCAGCTTCGTGGCGTCGATGCCGTAATACGCATGGGCGGCCGCCTGGATGCCGTACGAACCGCGGCCGAACCAGCTGGTGTTCAGATAGCCGCGCAGTATTTCCCGCTTCGACTTCTGGTTGCTCACCTTCAGCGCGATGATGAATTCCTTCGCCTTACGGGTGACCGTTTGGTCCTGCGAGAGATAGGTGTTCTTCACGAACTGCTGGGTGATGGTGGAGCCGCCCTGGGTGTCCCCGCCCGACACCATGGTGACCAGGGCCCGGCCGATGCCCTTGAGCGAGATTCCGGGGTCGGTGTAGAAGGTGGCGTTCTCCGCCGAGATCACGGAATTCTCGACGGAGTCGGGAACCTTGTCGAGGGTGACGTTCTGCCGGTTGACGGCTCCCACGCTCACCATCTGGCTGCCGTCCGCCCAGTAATAGACGGTCGCCTCCTGGCCGGCGAGCGCGTTCTCACTCGGTATGTCGACCTTTGCGTACACGATTGCTAACAGCCCCGCCAGGCCGCCCACGCTGAGCGCGACGGCGCTCAGCCACTGTCTCCATGACGGCAGCCAACGGCGCAGACCTTCCCGTCCCTGACGCGGATAGTCGATGAACCGACGACGCCCCTTCGTGCCCTTCATGCCCGCTTAGATGTGGTAGCCACGCGTTCCGGTTGCCGAGGTAACAGAACGCTCACAAAAGGCGGGTGGCCGGAGCGAAGGGGCGTCGCGGTCCGTCTTCAGACCTTCTAGAAGTCGTCGTCGAAGGAGACCGAGCCCTCGACCGCGACCTGGTAGGCGGAGGCCCGGCGCTCGAAGAAGTTGGTCAGCTCCTGGACGTTCTGCAACTCCATGAAGGAGAACGGGTTCTCCGAGCCGTAGACCGGCGCGAAGCCCAGCCGCTGCAGGCGCTGGTCGGCGACGCACTGGAGGTACTCGCGCATCGACGCGGTGTTCATGCCCGGCAGGCCGTCACCGCACAGATCGCGCCCGAACTGGAGCTCCGCCTCGACGGCCTCCTGGAGCATCTCGGTGACCTGCTGCTCCAGCTTGTCGTCGAACAGGTCCGGCTCCTCCTGGCGGACGGTGTCCACCACCGAGAACGCGAACTCCATGTGCATGGACTCGTCGCGGAAGACCCAGTTGGTGCCGGTGGCCAGCCCGTGCAGCAGACCGCGCGAGCGGAACCAGTACACGTATGCAAAGGCGCCGTAGAAGAACAGCCCCTCGATGCAGGCCGCGAAGCAGATCAGATTCAGCAGGAAGCGGCGCCGGTCGGCCCGGGACTCCAGCCGGTCGATGCTCTCGACCGAGTCCATCCACTTGAAGCAGAACTCGGCCTTCTCCCGGATGGACGGGATGTTCTCCACCGCGGCGAAGGCGGCGGCGCGGTCGTCCGGGTCGGGGAGGTAGGTGTCCAGCAGCGTCAGATAGAACTGGACGTGCACCGCCTCCTCGAAGAGCTGACGGCTCAGGTACAGCCGCGCCTCGGGGGAGTTGATGTGCTTGTAGAGCGTCAGCACCAGGTTGTTGGCGACGATCGAGTCACCGGTCGCGAAGAACGCCACCAGCCGGCCGATCATGTGCTGCTCGCCCGGCGAGAGCTTGGCGAGATCGGCGACGTCGGAGTGGAGGTCGACCTCCTCCACGGTCCAGGTGTTCTTGATCGCGTCCCGGTAGCGGTCGTAGAACTCGGGGTACCGCATGGGCCGCAGGGTCAGCTCGAAGCCCGGGTCCAGGAGGTTCTTCTCGCCGGTGGTGGCGGTGTGCGCGGCCGCGGCGGTGGTCTGGTCGGGGGACGGGTGGGACATTACTGGCAGGCCTCGCAGGACTCGGGGTTTTCCAGGGAGCAGGCGACGGCCTCGGGGTCGGTGGCCTGCTGCGGTACGGGGGCGCTCGCGGCGGCGGTGCCGCGCGCGGACTGGGCGATCCGGGTCGCCGGCCGGGAGCGCAGGTAGTACGTCGTCTTGATGCCGCGCTTCCAGGCGTAGGCGTACATCGAGCTGAGCTTGCCGATGGTCGGCGACGCCATGAAGAGGTTCAGCGACTGGCTCTGG
Source organism: Streptomyces sp. TM32 (assembly GCF_004122755.1). Classification (NCBI taxonomy): domain Bacteria; kingdom Bacillati; phylum Actinomycetota; class Actinomycetes; order Kitasatosporales; family Streptomycetaceae; genus Streptomyces; species Streptomyces sp. TM32. The sequence continues at coordinate 30,564 of NZ_SDIG01000021.1, read as the reverse complement.
TCCAGGTACGGCGTACGGGCCGCGGCCATGTCGATCAGGGCGCGCTGCGGGATCTCCCAGGCGGTGCGGTACAGCGCCCGGACCTCCTCGGGGATCCACGCCACGTCCTGCACCGAGCCGTTGGCCTCGCGCAGCGCGTCACGGGTCCGGGCGTCCCACAGGCCCAGTGCCTTGAGCTCCTCGATCAGGTAGGCGTTGACCTGGAGGAACTCCCCGGACAGCGTTTCGCGCTTGAAGAGGTTGGAGACCTGCGGCTCGATGCACTCGTACACGCCCGCGATGGAGGCGATGGTCGCGGTCGGCGCGATCGCCAGCAGCAGGGAGTTGCGCATGCCGGTCAGGGCGATACGGCTGCGCAGCGCCGCCCAGCGGTCGGCCCAGCGCGGCTCGGCGTTCGGGTAGTGGTCCGGGTGCAGCACCCCGCGGGCGGTGCGGGTCGCGGACCAGGCCCGGTGCGGTCCGTGCCGTTCGGCGAGGTCGGCGGACGCCTCGTACGCGGCAAGCATGATCCGCTCGGAGATGCGGGTGGACAGCTCCTGCGCCTCGGGCGAGTCGAAGGGCAGCCGCAGCCGGAAGAAGACGTCCTGGAGGCCCATCAGGCCCAGACCCACCGGCCGCCAGCGGGAGTTGGAGGCGCCGGCCTGCTCGGTCGGGTAGAAGTTGATGTCCACGACGCGGTCGAGGAAGGTGACGGCGGTGCGGACCGTGGCGTCCAGCCGCTCCCAGTCCATCGCCTCCTCCCAGCCGCCGGCGTCGTTGCCGAGGTGCGCGGCGAGGTTCACCGACCCCAGGTTGCAGACCGCGGTCTCCCCGTCGTTCGTCACCTCCAGGATCTCCGTGCACAGGTTGGAGGAGTGCACGACCTGGCCGGGCTCGGCGGTCTGGTTGGCGGTGCGGTTGGCGGCGTCCTTGAACGTCATCCAGCCGTTGCCGGTCTGCGCCAGGGTGCGCATCATCCGGGAGTACAGCACCCGCGCCGGGACCTGCTTGACGGCCCGGCCCTCGGCCTCGGCCCGGCGGTAGGCGGCGTCGAACTCCTCGCCCCACAGGTCCACCAGCTCCGGGGCGTCCGCGGGGGAGAACAGCGACCAGTCGGCGTCCGCCTCGACCCGGCGCATGAACTCGTCCGGGATCCAGTGCGCGATGTTCAGGTTGTGGGTACGGCGGGCCTCCTCACCGGTGTTGTCGCGCAGCTCCAGGAACTCCTCCAGGTCCGCGTGCCAGGTCTCCAGGTAGACACAGGCGGCGCCCTTGCGCCGGCCGCCCTGGTTCACGGCCGCGACCGAGGCGTCCAGCGTGCGCAGGAACGGCACGATGCCGTTGGAGTGTCCGTTGGTGCCGCGGATCAGCGAACCGCGGGCACGGATGCGGGAGTACGACAGGCCGATGCCGCCGGCGTGCTTGGACAGCCGCGCGACCTGGTGGTAGCGGTCGTAGATCGAGTCCAGCTCGTCCAGCGGGGAGTCCAGCAGGTAGCAGGAGGACATCTGCGGGTGGCGGGTGCCGGAGTTGAAGAGGGTGGGGGAGGACGGCAGGTAGGACAGCGAGCTGGTGAGGCGGTAGAGCTCGGCGACGTCGTCCAGCGCGCGCTCGCGGCCCTCGTCGGAATCAGCGCGCTCCGCGAGGCCGCAGGCCACCCGCAGCAGGAAGTGCTGGGGGGTCTCGATGACCTGACGGGTGGTGGGGTGGCGCAGCAGATAGCGCGAGTGCAGGGTGCGCAGCCCGAAGTAGCCGAAGCGTTCGTCGGCGCCGTCGGCCAGGGCCCCCTCGACCAGCGCGTCCAGCCGGGCCGCGTGGGTCCGTACGAACTCCGCGGTCTCGTCGGCGATCAGGCCCTCGCGGTGGCCGGTCTCGACCGAGGCGGAGAACGAGACGGCGCCCTGGCCGGCGGCCTCCTCGGCGATGGCGAGGGTGAGCAGCCGCGCGGCGAGCTTGGAGTACTGCGGCTCGTCACCGATCAGACCGGCCGCGGCATCGGTGGCCAGCGACCGCAGTTCGGCCGCGCCGGCGCCCTCGTACCGGCCGCGCAGGGCGGCGGCGGCCACCTTGCCGGGGTCGGTCGCGGTCAGGTCCTCGGTCAGTTCGGTCAGGGTCCGCAGCAGGGCGACGCCCGGGCCGTCCTCGCCCGGGCCGCCGTCGGCACCGCCGGCAGGCGTGGCCACCGCAGGCGGCACGACCTCGGCGTCCGACGCGGGCTCCGTTGGCGCGATGGTCACGTGATGCTCTCCCTCACTCGGCGGGGGCCGGGAGAGCCGGACGCGACGGGCGCACGCGGGCATGCGGCACCCCGACACGGTCAGGAGTGCGCGGGCTCACCACGCGGCGTCCACCGGCCCAGCCCTCGGGGCCCGGACGTATTGACGTCCACACCCATGGCGGTGCGGTCGTACCGTCGGCAGGTCCTCGGACTCCGGGCGCGCGTCGGGGCCGGTTTCCGGCCGGGGAAGCGCGCCGTGACACCGTTGCGGGACAGTTCCGGATTCGCACCGGATTCCCCTGCGGCGACAGCGAGGACGAGCATACATGTGGTGGTGGCCCGTCAGGCGCACCCCCATATCTAGTGTGTCGTGAGTGATCACACAGTGTCTGTCAGTGGCCTCGGCTATGGTCGGTGGCAGTTCTCTGTTCCGTCCCGTGGAGTAAGGAGCAGGCCTCATGACCGCGCTCGCCGACCGGCCGCACATCATGGAGACCGAGCATTTCGAAGAGGCCGCCCGGATACTCGCCCGCCTGGAAGAAGGCGCGCGGTGGGAACTCATCGACGGGAAGGTCAAGAGCAAGCCCATGCCGGACGGGGATCACGGACGCATCATCGAGTGGCTGACGCGCCTCTGCATTCAGTCCCGCCCCGAGCTGTGGCTCTATCCGGACCAGGGGCTCCAAGTGGAGGAGTGCCGCAGCGGCAGGGCCCGGCCGGACGGGGTGCTCTCCGTCAGTGGCGCTTTTGTCGGCGAGGGGGAATGGGTGGCCCCTGAACCGGTGTTGATGGCCGTCGAGGTCACCTCCGCCGACTCCGACACACACCAGCGCGACCGTGTGGAGAAGCCCCGTGCGTACGCGGGAGCCGGTATCCCGCTCTATCTGCTCATCGACCGGCAGGAATGCCAGGTGTCGCTGTACAGCGACCCCGATGGCACCCGCTACGAAGACGTCCGCACCGTTCCGTACGGCAAGTCGCTCCACCTCCCCGACCCCGTCGGCATCACCCTCGAAACCGAGCAGCTGAAGGACTGGGTGAACTGACCCGCGCACGGCAGTGGGCCGCCGCTTCCTCGAAGGGACGCGACGGCCCGGTGCCGAAGGACGGCCGGTGGCTCAGTGGCCGGCCGGTGCTCCCGCCGTGGCGGGCGGCAGTTCGACGACGACGCCCTCGTCGCCGGCGTCCGCCGTGTAGTCCGCGGGGCTGGTCTCGTCGGTGCCCTCGGGAGCGTTGACGGCCTTCAGGACGACGGTCAACACGACCGACACCACGACGTTCAGGACGAAGGCGGTCAGGCCGATGTAGCCGATCTCACCGATGCCGGGGATCTCCTTGCTGGAGCCGCCGAAGTGCGCCTGGGTCGGGCTGGCCACGCCGTACGCCGCGAGCGTGCCGTAGAGCATGCCGACCGCCCAGCCGGCCAGCAGCGCCCAGCGGTGGAACCAGCGGGTGAACAGGCCGCCGACCAGCGACGGCATGGTCTGCAGGATCCAGATCCCGCCCAGCAGCTGGAAGTTGATCGCGACGGTCTTGTCCATGGTGAGGACGAAGACCAGCGCGCCGACCTTCACCAGCAGCGAGACGAGCTTGGCGACCTTGTGCTCCTGCGCGGGCGTGGCGTCAGGTTTCAGGAAGTCCTTGTAGACGTTGCGGGTGAAGAGGTTGGCCGCGGCGATCGACATGATGGCCGCGGGCACCAGTGCCCCGATGCCGATCGCGGCGAACGCGACGCCGGTGAACCAGCTCGGGAACATGTCCTCGAAGAGCTGCGGGATGGCCAGCTGCGGGTTGCCCTGGATGTCCGTGCCGGCCTTGATCGCCATGAAGCCCAGCAGCGCCAGCAGCCCCAGCATCAGGGAGTACAGCGGCAGGATGGTGGTGTTGCGGCGGATCACATTGCGGCTGCGCGAGGACAGCGTCGCGGTGATCGAGTGCGGGTACATGAAGAGCGCCAGCGCCGAGCCGAGCGCCAGAGTGGCATACGCCCACTGGGCGTTGGGCCCGCTGGTCAGCTCGCCGCGCGGTTTGCCGGGCACGGGTCCCGGCTGGGCCAGCGCCTTGCCGGCCGAGTGGAAGACCGCGTCGAAGCCGCCCAGCTTGATCGGGATGTAGATGATCGCCACGCCGATGACGAGATAGATCAGCCCGTCCTTGACGAACGCGATCAGCGCCGGCGCCCGCAGCCCCGAGGAGTAGGTGTACGCGGCCAGGACGGCGAACGCGATCAGCAGCGGCAGGTCCTTGACGAACCAGTTGGTGTGCTCGCCGCCGCCGATGCCCAGGACGTCCAGGACGGCCTGGATGCCGACCAGTTGCAGCGCGATGTACGGCATCGTGGCGAGGATGCCGGTGAGCGCCACGGCCAGCGACAGGCCCTTGGAGCCGAAGCGGCCGCGCACGAAGTCCGAGGTGGTGACGTAGCCGTGCTTGTGCGAGACCGACCACAGGCGCGGGAGGAAGGTGAAGATGAGGGGGTAGACCAGGATCGTGTACGGCACGGCGAAGAAGCCGGCCGCCCCCGCCGCGTAGATCGCCGCCGGAACGGCCACGAAGGTGTACGCGGTGTAGAGGTCGCCGCCCAGTAGGAACCACGTCACCCAGGTGCCGAAGCTACGGCCGCCCAGCCCCCATTCGTCGAGGTTGGCGGACTCCTCGGCCTTGCGCCAGCGGGCGGCCAGGAACCCCATGACCGTCACGGCGAGGAAGAAGAAGATGAAGACGGCGAGCGCCACGCCGTTGACGCCCTTGGTCGCGGAGACGGCCAGCACGGCCGAGGCCTCCGGTGCGGTCGTGGTCAGGCTCATTGCGCCCCACCGCCCTTGCGCGCCCGCTGCTCACGCTGCACGAGCTTGTACGCGATCATGGTGAGCACGGTCGAGATCAGCACCCACGCCATCTGGTACCAGTAGAAGAACGGGATCCCGATGAGCGTCGGCTCGATCCTGGCGTACGAGCTCACCCACAGCATGGCGACGAACGGAGCGATCAGGCAGAGCCCGGCGATCACCCGTGTGGGCGTGACCACCTGTCTGCGATCCGGCGTTGCAGCTGACTGTGTCATGACCGTTGCTCCGTCCCCTCGCGGTGTCCTGCGTAATCGGCTGGAAATCTATGGCAGCGACGTGGCGCGCGTCACCACCCATCCGCATATCGGTATGAAGACTCCACCTTGCGGCAGGCCGCGGGGGTTGCGGTGGCCGGGCCGGATCCGGGCAGCGGTGGTCGCGGCCCGGCGGGGCCGGGCGACGGTGCCCGGCCCCGCCCCGGGGCCGGCGGATCAGTCCGTGGGGCGGCGCAGCCTGGCGACGAACTTGTAGCGGTCGCCGCGGTAGACCGAACGCACCCACTCCACCGGTTGCCCCTGCGCGTCGAGGGAGTGCCGGGAGAGCATCAGCATCGGCAGCCCGACGTCCGTGCCCAGCAGACCGGCCTCGCGCGGGGTGGCCAGGGAGGTCTCGATGGTCTCCTCGGCCTCGGCCAGCCGGACGTCGTAGACCTCGGCCAGCGCGGTGTAGAGGGAGGTGTACTTGACGAGGTTCCGGCGCAGCGCGGGGAAGCGCTTCGCCGACAGATGGGTGGTCTCGATGGCCATCGGCTCCCCGCTGGCCAGCCGCAGCCGCTCGATGCGCAGGACCCGCCCGCCGGTGGCGATGTCCAGCAGCCCGGCGAGCCGGTCGTCGGCGGTGACATAGCCGATGTCCAGCAGCTGGGAGGTCGGCTCCAGGCCCTGGGCCCGCATGTCCTCCGTGTAGGAGGTCAGTTGCAGCGCCTGGGAGACCTTGGGCTTGGCGACGAAGGTGCCCTTGCCCTGGATGCGCTCCAGCCGGCCCTCGACGACCAGCTCCTGCAAGGCCTGCCGCACCGTGGTGCGCGAGGTGTCGAACTCCGTGGCGAGCGTGCGCTCGGGTGGGACCGGGGTGCCGGGCGGCAGGGTCTCGGTGATCTCCAGCAAGTGCCGCTTGAGCCGGTAGTACTTGGGCACCCGCGCGGTCCGTGCGCCGCTCTCGGCAGTGCTGCCCCCGTCCGTCTCCATGACCCGCCTCTCCGACTCCTGTCGTGCTGCCGTCACCGGCTCCTCCGTACGTAGCGGCTCACATCGTGGCACGAGAGCATTCCCCGTGCGCTGTTGCAGGTCCCGGCCCCCCCGGATGTCGGTCAGGCAACGGACCTGGCAGCGACCCTTATACACCTCTTGACACCCCAAAAGGTCTAGGCCAAGCTGCGGGCGCTGGTCTAAACCATTAAAGACCACGCCCGGCCTTGGGGGAGCGCGCCGTGAAGCGTGGGCGCAGCGGCGACAATCCAGGAGACCGGGACGACCGCACCCAGGGCGGCCCGCCCGGGAGACCCGTTCCGGCAACACAAGGCGGTCGGCGGTCCCACCTCCGGCGCAGTGAAGGGATGACGCAGCCCATGGCCCCTCTCGTCCGCGCGGTACCCACCGACACCCTCACCCGCGACGCACTCACCGTCCTCCAGCCGGGCTTCACCGGCACCACCGCCCCCGACTGGCTGCTGCGCCGGATCGGCGAGGGCCTGACCTCGGTCGGCCTCTTCGGCCGCAATGTCGCCGACCCCGCGCAACTCACCGCGCTCACCGCCCGGTTGCGCGCCGAACGCGCGGACCTCCTCATCGCCGTCGACGAGGAGGGCGGCGACGTCACCCGCCTCGAAGTGCGCGGTGGCTCCTCCTTCCCCGGCAACCATGCGCTCGGCGCGGTCGACGACACCGCCCTGACCCGCGACGTCGCCCGGGAGCTCGGGCGGCGGCTGGCCGAGTGCGGCATCACCCTCAACTGGGCGCCCTGCGCCGACGTCAACTCCGACCCCGACAACCCGGTCATCGGCGTTCGCTCGTTCGGCGACGATCCGCAGCTGGTCGCCCGGCACACCGCCGCCTATGTCGAGGGGCTGCAGTCCGCCGGCGTCGCCGCCTGCACCAAGCACTTCCCCGGGCACGGGGACACCGCCGTCGACTCCCACCACGACCTGCCGCGGATCACCGCCGGGCTGACCACCCTCCAGGAACGCGAGCTGGTGCCGTTCCGCGCCGCTGTCGCCGCCGGCACCCGCGCCGTGATGAGCGCACACATCCTGCTGCCCGCGCTGGACGCCGACCGCCCCGCCACCCTCAGCCCGGCCGCGCTGGGCGGTCTGCTGCGCGCCCCCGTCGACCGCGGCGGTCTCGGCTTCGACGGGCTGATCATCACCGACGGGATGGAGATGCGGGCCGTCTCCGCCGCGTACGGCCTCGAACGGGGCAGCGTGCTGGCCGTCGCGGCCGGTGCGGACGCCCTCTGTGTGGGCGGCGGACTGGCGGACGAGGACACCGTGCTGCGGCTGCGCGATGCCCTGGTGCGGGCGGTGCGCGCGGGGGAGCTGCCCGAAGCGCGGCTCGCGGACGCCGCGGCACGGGTACGCGCCCTGGCGCGCTGGACCCGGGGCACGGACGCGGGGGAGGGGAGCGCGCCCGCCCCCGGGATCGGCCTCACCGCGGCCCGGCGGGCCCTGCGCCGCACCGCCGACGGCCCGTTCGCCCCCCTGACCACGCCCGCCTGCGTCGCGGCCTTCACCCCGCTGGCCAACATCGCCGTGGGCGACGAGACCCCCTGGGGCGTCGCCGCCGAACTGGCCCGGTTGCTCCCCGGCACCGGGACGGTCACCTGCACCGCACAGTCCGCGGCCGCGGCCGGCATCCCCGCGCTGGTCGACGGCCTGCTCACGGCGGCCGCCGGGCGACGTCTGGTCGCCGTGGTCCGCGACGTCCACCGCCACCCCTGGATGGCCGAGGCGCTCGACGCCCTCCTCGCCGCCCGCCCCGACACCGCGGTCGTCGACATGGGTGTCCCGCAGTCCCCGCCGCGGGGCGCTCTGCACCTCGCCACCCACGGCGCCGCCCGGGTCTGCGGCCGGGCCGCCGCCGAGGTCCTCACCGGGCGGCCGGTCCCGGCGGACGGGGACTGACCACCGGGCCCGGTACCTACGGGCTCGGGACCTTCCGGACCCGGGAGCTCCGGACCTCTCAGAGGCCCTGCCAGTGCGGCTTCGCGGCGTAGGTGGCGCGGAAATAGTCCGCGAGCTTCAACCGCGACGCGGCGGCCTCGTCCACGACGACCGTCGCATGCGGGTGCAGCTGCAGCGCCGAGGCCGGGACCAGCGCGGTGAGCGGCCCCTCGACGGCCCGGGCCACGGCGTCGGCCTTGCCCGCGCCGGTGGCGAGCAGCACCAGATGGCGGGCCTCCAGGATGGTGCCGATGCCCTGGGTGATGACGTGGTGCGGCACCTCGTCGAGGCTGTCGAAGAACCGGGCGTTGTCCTTGCGGGTCTGCTGGGTCAGTGTCTTGATCCGGGTACGCGAAGCGAGCGACGAGCAGGGCTCGTTGAAGCCGATGTGCCCGTCGGTGCCGATGCCCAGCAGCTGAAGATCCACCCCGCCGGCCTCGCGCAGCGCACGGTCGTACGCCTCGCAGGCGGCCTGGACGTCCTCGGCCGCGCCGTCGGGCCCCATGAAGGAGTCCGCGCCGAGGCCGAGCGGCTCGACCACCTCGCGCAGGACCACCGAACGGTAGGACTCGGGATGCCCGGCCGGCAGGCCCACGTATTCGTCGAGCTGGCAGATGCGCGCCCGTGCGGCGTCCACCGACCCGGCCCGGACCTGGGCCGCGAGTGCCTGGTAGATGGGCAGTGGGGTGGAGCCGGTGGCCACACCGAGCAGCGCGTCGGGCTTACGGCGCAGCAGGGCCGCGAGAGCCTCCGCGATCAGCTCGCCACCCGCCATGGCGTCCGGAACGATGACAACTTCCACGCTTGGCCTGCCGTTCTGGAGAGTCTCATGTGGTATAGACCAATCTAGCAGAGCGCGGCCCCCGGAACCCGGTGGCGCTGCCGAACGGACGGCTGCGATATCCGGGGGAACGGGGGCTTCCGGAGGCGCCGAGGCGCGCCGGGGTGGCGCGGGGCCGGACGGCGGCGCGCCGGCGAACTCGCGGACGCGAGCGGTGGGGTGGAGAGGTGGATCGCCCTCGCGGGGCGGGCGGGGCGCTCGGCCCCGGCCCATCGGCCCGGCGGCAGTGGCCGGAGGTGCACGGCACAGGCCCGCGGCCGGTGCACGGGCCCCGGAAACACCCGCGGGCCGCGGCGCCGGGACAGGACCCTCAACCTGTCCGGCACCGCAGCCCGGAGCTGACATCGGCCGGTCCCGCCCTACGGGCGGAAGGCACCCCCGTGTGCGGTGGGGGCACGGTCCCGTCCTGGGACCGGTCGATCGGAGGCCTCGGCGCAGTCAGGGCAGAGAGCGCCTGCGGCCTCGTTCCGTTCTCCTGTGCGGGGAGAACGGAGGCCTTGCCGCATTCTGGAGTAGACCATTCTCACTTGTCCATGCCCCAGCAGACGCAGCGCCTACAGGGTACGCCGGTAGGCTCCAAGACGTGCCCTCCATGAACGATCTCGTACGCCAGCACACCGCTCTGAGCGACACCGACCTCGAGTGGCTCCATCTGCTGGTCTCGGAGTGGCAGCTGCTCTCCGACCTCTCCTTCGCCGATCTGGTGCTGTGGGTGCCGACTCTCGACGGCACCCGCTATGTCTCGGTGGCCCAGATGCGGCCCAATACGGGCCCCACCTCCTATCAGGACGACATGGTCGGCCATCTCGTTCCCCGCGGGCGGCGCCCGATGCTGGATTCCGCCCTGGACGAGGGCCGCATCGTGCGTGAGGGCGACCCGGAGTGGCGCGAGGAGGTGCCGGTACGCGTCGAGTCCATCCCGGTACGCCGCGAGGGCCGGGTGCTCGGGGTGATCGCCCGCAACACCAATCTGCTGACCGTACGTACCCCCAGCCGGCTGGAGCTCACCTATCTCCAGAGCGCCTCCGACCTCGCCCAGATGATCGCCGCCGGCACCTTCCCCTTCCCCGGCCAGCAGGTCGACATGGACGCCTCGCCGCGCGCCGGCGACGGACTGATCCGGCTCGACGCGGACGGTGTCGTCCAGTACGCCAGCCCCAACGCCCTCTCCGCCTACCACCGGCTCGGTCTCGCCGCCGACCTGGTGGGCCATCACCTGGGCCGGGCCACCGCCGAACTCGCCCCCGCCCGCGGCCCGGTGGACGAGGCACTGGTCCGGCTCGCCAGCGGCTGGGCCCCCCGGGAATTCGAGGTCGAGGGAAATGAGGGCGTCATTCAATTGCGCGCCATTCCGCTCAAACCGAAGGGGACGCACATCGGTTCCCTGGTTTTGCTGCGTGATGTGACCGAACTGAGACGTCGCGAGCGCGAGCTGATCACCAAGGACGCCACCATCCGGGAAATCCACCACCGGGTGAAGAACAATTTGCAGACGGTGGCCGCGCTGCTGCGCCTCCAGTCCCGCCGGATGGATTCCGCCCAGGGCCGCGACGCGCTCAACGAGGCCGTACGCAGGGTCGGTTCGATCGCGATCGTGCACGAGACGCTGTCCCAGACCCTCGATGAACGGGTCGAGTTCGACGAGATCGCCGACCGGGTGCTGGCCATGGTGGCGGAGATCTCCCCGGGCAAGGTGACCACCCGCCGCACCGGACGCTTCGGCATCCTGGACGCCGAGGTGGCCACCCCCCTGTCGATGGTGCTCACCGAGGTCCTGCAGAACGCCCTGGAGCACGCCTTCGGCCCGGCGGAGCACGGCACGGTCGAGGTCAGCGCGGTGCGCGGCGGCAGCCGTACGGAACCCCGGCTGCTGGTCACCGTCCAGGACGACGGCCGCGGCCTGCCGGAGAACTTCGATCCGCAGCGCGCCGGAAATCTGGGGCTGCAGATCGTACGGACCCTGGTGGAGGGGGAGTTGGGCGGCACGTTCGACATGGTGCCGGCCCCCGAACGCGGCACACAGGTCGTCCTCGACGTTCCCGTACGGGCAGACAAGCAGCACTGAGACCCGGGCTGCCGTCCCCGCCGCCGGTCCGTACCCGCCCCGGACAGCAGCAAGCCCCGGACCCATCCGGTCCGGGGCTCAAAGCTCTTGCGATGCGATTACGACCGGGCTGATCGGCTCCGGAGGTGCATCGGGGGTACTGCGCGCTGCGGCTCGGGGGCCACGGGGCGGCTGGCTCAGGCGCTGGCGTTGCGCGCCCGGTTGCGAGCTGCACGGCGCTTCATGGCGCGGCGCTCGTCCTCGCTCAGACCTCCCCAGACGCCGGAGTCCTGGCCGGACTCGAGCGCCCACTGCAGGCACTGCTCCATGACGGGGCAGCGGCGGCAGACGGCCTTGGCTTCCTCGATCTGCAGGAGCGCAGGACCGGTGTTGCCGATGGGGAAGAAGAGCTCGGGGTCTTCCTCGCGGCAAACGGCGCGGTGACGCCAGTCCATGGCTGCTCCATCTCCTCGTGTGACGGGATCGTTGCTTGTGAATGTGAACGCTTTCACGAATCCCTCCACAAGGGAAGGGCCGAACCCCAGTCGTGAACTGGCGCGGTCCTGAAGAATGAGGAGGAGGATTCGGGCTCTCAAGGGGGCCGGTGAAGCGGCCGTCCCGATCGCCAGGAAGAGACTCGCAAACCTCGGCTGCGGATACAACCCCTTCCGGAAACTTTTTTTTGAATCCTTGGTGTCGCCTAGCTCACAGCCGTCATTCCAGGGGGTGGAAACCAGTCTAAACGTTCGAGTGAAAGGACTTTGGCCCCTACTGCTCACACAATCACACGCAGTGCACGGCGAACGCCTGTGAACGTCACACTCGTACGCAGTCCCAGGTGGTCACCGTCCATCTGGAAGGGCAGCGGCACCTGCGAATGCAAGGTGAAGTTCGTGAGGTCGTGATGTGAGAGTGCGTGCTTGCCGTGGGGCCCGCGCTCGGGTGTGGACGTCAGGAGCTGGGTGACGTACCGGGTCACCGCGGCCGGTGAGAGCTTGCTCAGTGCGAACACGTCCAGGGCCGTGTCGAACGAGGCGTCCGGCGCCGGGTAGATCGGCCGATTGCCCAGGTAGGACCACGGAGCCGTGTTGCAGATTATGGCCAGCGCGAGGTTCTCGACGATCTCCGCGGCGCCCTCGGTGTCGCCCGGGCGTTCGAGGGTGATCACGCCCCGCCTGCGGTTCGCCTCGCCCAGGAACTGCCGTACGACCTGTCGCACGTACAGGGCGTGGGTCGAACGCTTGCCGCGCTCGCGCTGCTGCTCGACCCGGCCGACGACACCGGCGTCGAAACCGAAACCCGCGCAGAAGGTGAACCAGCGTTCCGGTACGCCCTCGTCCTCGGTGCCGGGCGTGCCCGCGGCGAGGCCCAGACCGATCGTGCGCTCGCTGCCGTCGCGCAGCGCGTCCAGCAGGGCGCCGGTCGCCTCCACCACGTCGTTGGGCAGCCCGAGGGCGCGGGCGAAGACATTGGTGGAGCCGCCGGGGACGACGGCCAGCCGGGGATGTGACTCCGGATCAGGGCCGCTCGCCAGCAGACCGTTGACGACCTCGTTGACCGTGCCGTCGCCGCCGAGCGCCACGACCAAATCGGTCTCCCCGCCCTCGGTGGCCTGCCGGGCGAGATCACGTGCATGCCCGCGGTACTGCGTCTCGGCGACCTCCAGCTTGAGGTCGCTCGCGAGCGCGTGGGTGAGGACCTCCCGGGTGCGGACACTGGTGGTGGTTGCTGCGGGATTGACCACGAGGAGTGCGCGCATATGGAGCAGCGTACCTACCTGCTGTTACCGGTCTTACGCCCCGTCCGCCCCGGGGCGTCCCCGGCGGCGGCGCGCACCGGCGCTACCCTGCTGGGGTGAGCAGTCAGCAGAAGCAGTCCCCGTCCCGAGCCGCCGACGGCCCCGCCGTCCAGGAGCCGGCCGGTCCGCGGCCCGCCCGGTTGACCGCCGCCGCGGCGCTCACCGCGGTCGAAGGGCTGGCGCTGGCCGCTCTCGGTGCGTACATGCTGATCATGGGGCTCGCGGGTGCGCCGGACAGTGCGCAGCAGGCGGAGATGGGCGGGCTGACCGTCCTCGCGCTCGCGGTGCTGCCGCTGGTGGCCGCGCGGGGGCTGTGGCTGCGCCGCCGCTGGAGCCGGGGCCCCGCGCTGATCACCCAGATCGTGGCGCTGCCGGTGGCCTGGACGCTGGTGAACGGCGGCGGTGCGCTGATCGCGGCCGGCATCGCACTGGCCGTGGCCGCGCTGGTGGTGCTCGTCCTGCTGGTCAATCCGACGGCCACCGAGGCCCTGGGCATCGGGCCGCGGGAGGCTCCCTGACCGGCGCGGGGAACGGAACGGACGAAGGGGCGGGATCCGGTGGATCCCGCCCCTTCGGCTGTCGGCCGGTGCGTGCGCGCCGGGTCCGTTCACTCCTCGACGAGCAGCTTGTCGCGCAGCTGGGCGAGGGTGCGGGCCAGGAGCCGGGAGACGTGCATCTGGGAGATGCCGACCTCCTGGGCGATCTGCGACTGGGTCATGTTGCCGAAGAACCGCAGCAGCAGGATCTTCTTCTCCCGCGGCGGGAGGTCCTCCAGCAGCGGCTTGAGGGACTCGCGGTACTCCACGCCCTCCAGCGCCTCGTCCTCGGCGCCCAGGGTGTCGGCGACCGCGGGGGACTCGTCGTCCGTGTCCGGGACGTCCAGGGAGAGCGTGCTGTACGCGTTGGCGGACTCCAGGCCCTCCAGCACCTCCTCCTCGGAGATCGCCAGATGCTCGGCCAGTTCGTGGACGGTGGGGGCCCGGCCGTGCCGCTGGGACAGCTCGGCGGTCGCGGTGGTCAGCGACAGCCGCAGCTCCTGGAGGCGGCGCGGGACGCGGACCGCCCAGCCCTTGTCGCGGAAGTGCCGCTTGATCTCGCCGACGACGGTGGGGGTGGCGTAGGTGGAGAACTCCACCCCGCGGTCCGGGTCGAAGCGGTCCACGGACTTGATCAGACCGATGGTGGCGACCTGGGTCAGATCGTCCAGCGGCTCACCGCGGTTGCGGAAGCGTCGCGCCAGATGCTCGACGAGCGGGAGGTGCATCCGCACGAGAGCATTGCGCAGCTCCGCGCGCTCCGGGGAACCGTCCGGCAGTCCGCGCAGTTCGTAGAACATCGCCCGGGCGCCGCTGCGGTCGTGCGGCTCCTGGGAATGCTGGTGATCCTGCAGCTGGTGTTCGGGGGCCGGCGCATCGTGCTGATGCTCCTGCTGCCCCGGCTGCTCGCTCTGCTCCATGTGGTCCGCCCGCTCTGCCTGCTCCGCCGCATTCAACCGGCCGCCGTGGTGGGACACGCCCACCGGATGCGGCCGGGCCTGCTGCCCGGGGATGGTGGTACCGGCCGCCATCCGCCCGCCGCGTTCGAGATCTTTCACGGGGCCCCCTGTTCGGTCATGACGGTCCGGGACCGGCGCCGCGCTCCTTGTACAGACTGATGGTGACCGTCTGGTCCTCGGCGACGGTGGAATCGACCTTGCCGGCGAGTGCGGAGAGCACCGTCCAGGCGAAGGTGTCGCGCTCCGGGGCGCGGCCGTCGGTCGTCGGGGCCGACACCGTGACCTGAAGTGCGTCGTCGATCAGGCGGAAGACGCAGCTCAGCACGCTGCCGGGGACGGCCTGTTGCAGCAGGATCGCGCAGGCCTCGTCGACCGCGATGCGCAGATCCTCGATTTCGTCGAGGGTGAAGTCCAAGCGGGCTGCGAGTCCGGCCGTGGCCGTACGCAGCACGGACAGGTAGGCACCCGCAGCGGGCAGACGGACTTCCACGAAGTCCTGAGTCCCGGGCTCGCCTGCGATCTGGGACACCCTCACCTCCAAGGTGGCACAAGCTGGTTGAGCTGGAATGCGCGATATTCGCGTTGTTCGGGATATGCGCCGGCCTTTTTCCCCTTCCGTGAAAGAAGAACGATCAGGCGCGATGCATGGTTCGGCTGTGACGCTATCGCGATCTGTGGGCCGGTGTCGCCCGGAAGAAGGACGACTGCCGTCCGGAGGGCGATCCGGCCCCGGGTCTCCCGGCGCCACCGCTGTTACTGATTGTAAATCCACGGGTACGGAAAGTGGCTAGGGGTGTGCACTGCCAAATCGATGCCGATTACGCTCCGTTGACGCGTGAGGTGGCGGCAAGGTTGTGCAGTGCCTCCCCAGTGAGCCGGAAGGTCGTCCATTCGTCCATGGGCCGGGCCCCGATGGACCGATAAAAGCCGATGGACGGTTCATTCCAATCCAGGACCGACCACTCGAAACGCTCGTAACCGCGGGCCACGCAGATCTCCGCGAGAGCCGCGAGCAGCGCCTTGCCATGACCGCCGCCGCGCGCCTCGGGGCGGACGTACAGGTCCTCCAGATGGACACCGTGCGTGCCCGTCCACGTCGAGAAGTTCCGGAACCACAGGGCGAAGCCGACCGGGGCGTCACCGGACTCCGCGAGCAGGGCGAAGGCGGCCGGCTGCGGGCCGAAGAGGGCCTCCTTCAGCTGCGGCTCGGTGGCCTGCGCGGCCTCGGGCTCGCGCTCGTACGCGGCCAGCTCGCCGATCATGGCCAGGATGGCGGGGACGTCCTCGGGGGTCGCTGCGCGGATCATGTCTGAAGGCTAAACGGACGCCGTCCGGCTCTTCACACCAGCTGCTGATCGACGAAGCACCAGCGCCAGGAGTCGCCCGGTTCGAAGGTCCGCATCACGGGATGGCCGGTCTCCTCGAAGTGCCCGGTGGCATGCCGGAACGGCGAGGAATCGCAGCACCCGACATGGCCGCAGACCAGGCAGAGCCGCAGCTGTACGGGGTGGCTGCCGACGGCCAGGCACTCCAGGCAGGTGGCGCTCAGCGGGGCCGGTTCGGCGCGCGGCAGTCCGGGAACGTGGGGGCACTCGCTCATGATGGCCAGGTTAGAGCGCCGGGACGGCCGGCGGAGAATACCGGGACGGGACGGGGCCGATGGCTGTCATGCCGCTGTTGTTGCTGGTCGCGGGGAGCGCGGCGGTCGCCGGACTGGCACGCCGTACGCCGGTCCCCGCCCCGCTGCTGCTGGTCGCCGCGGGGCTCGCGGCCTCCGCCGTCCCGGGCCTGCCGGACTACACCCTCGATCCGCACATCGTGCTGCCGCTCGTGCTGCCCCCCTTGCTGCACACCGCGGCGCTGGACAGCTCCTACCTGGACCTGCGGGCCAATCTGCGGCCGGTGGCGCTGCTGTCGGTGGGCTATGTCCTGTTCGCCACGCTCGTGGTCGGCTGGGCGGCCCATCTCGTCGTCCCGGGCCTGCCGCTGACCGCCGCGCTCGTCCTGGGCGCCGTGGTCGCGCCGCCGGACGCGGTCGCGGCCACCGCCATCGCCCGCAGACTCGGGCTGCCGCACCGGATCACCACGATTCTGCAGGGCGAATCCCTGGTCAACGACGCCACCGCGATCACCGCGTACAAGGTCGCGCTGGCCGCGGCCCTCGGCGCGGCCGCCACCTGGGGAGAGGGGTTCAGGGCGTTCGCCGTCGCGTCCCTGGGCGGCATCGGCATCGGCGTCGTCCTGATGGTGCCGCTGCACTGGCTGCGGGTCCGGCTGCGCGAATCGGCGCTGCTGGAGAACACCCTCTCGCTGCTCATCCCGTTCGTCGCCTACGCGGTGGCCGAGCAGTTCGGCGCCTCCGGTGTACTGGCCGTCGTCGTGGTCGCCCTCTACCTGGGCCACCGCTCCTGGCAGGTCGACTTCGAGACCCGGCTCCAGGAGGAGGCGGTGTGGAAGATGGTCTCCTTCGTCCTGGAGTCGGCCGTCTTCGCGCTGATCGGGCTGCAGCTGCCGGTCGTGCTGCGCGGCCTGGGACGGTTCAGCGGGCCGCAGGCCCTGGCGTACGCGGTGGTGCTGTTCCTGGTCGTGGTCCTGGCGCGGTTCGTGTGGGTCTTTCCGGCCACCTATCTGCCGCGCGCCCTGTCGGCCCGGATCCGCGCCCGCGAACCGGGGGTGAACTGGACCGCGCCGGTCATCGTCGGCTGGGCCGGGATGCGCGGGGTGGTGTCGCTGGCCATCGCGTTCTCCATCCCGGCGGCCGGGCACGGCGCCGGCGCCTTCCCGGCCCGCAACCTCGTGCTCTTCCTGACCTTCACCACCGTCATCGCCACCCTGGTGATCCAGGGGCTGACGCTGCCGCCGCTGATCCGCGCGCTGAAGCTGCCCGGCCGGGACGCCCAGGCCGAGACGCTGGCCGAGGCAGAGGCGCAGAACGAGGCCTCGCGGGCCGCCGAGGAACGTCTGGAGGAGCTCTTCCGGGACGACCGCAACGCCCTGCCGGGACCGCTCGCCGACCGGCTGCGCACGGTCATGGAACGGCGCCGCAACTCCGTGTGGGAGCGGCTCGGCGCGGTCAACGAGGTGACCGGGGAGTCCGCCGACGAGACCTACCGGCGGCTGGCCCGGGAGATGATCGACACCGAGCGGCAGGTGTTCGTCCGGCTGCGGGACGCCCGGCGGATCGACGACGAGATGCTGCGGACGCTGCTGCGCAGGCTGGACCTGGAGGAGGCCACGGCCTACCGGGAAGTGGCGTCGTAGGGGAGGGGCGAGCCTTATGGCCGACCGGTGACCACGGCGGCCACTGCGCTGCCGGGGGCGAAGGCACCTTCCCCGGCCAGCGTGGTCAGCCCGTACAGCAGCTTGGCGACGTAGCTGCGCTCCAGCGGCAGCCCGTGCCGGTCCTCGAAGGCGTCCGCGAACGCGTCGAGTTCAGGGGTGCGGCGGGCATAGCCGCCGCAGTGGAAGCGGTCGTCCAGCCGCCAGGTGCCGCGCGGCCCGCCGAACGCGGCGGTCTGCAGCTCCGCGACCGCCCGCCCCAGGAAATGCGGACGGCCGCCCTTGAGCACCGGGAAGCCCAGGGCGCGCTGTCGCGGGCCCAGCCCGGCGGCGAGTCCGGCCAGCGTGCCGCCCGTGCCGCAGGCCACCGCGACCGTGTCCGCCACGCCGCGCAGCTCCCGGCCCAGCTCCGTACAGCCTTGGGCGGCAAGGGAGTTGCTGCCGCCCTCCGGTATGAGGCGGAATGCGCCGAAGCGGTCGTGCAGGACGGCGAGGACGTCCGGGTCGGTGGCGCGGCGGTAGCGGGTCCGGTCGAGGAAGTGCAGCCGCATCCCGTCGGCGGCGCAGCGGGCCAGCGACGCATTGAGCGGCCGCCCGGCCAGCTCGTCGCCGCGGACCACGCCGATGGTGCGGAAGCCCAGCAGCCGGCCCGCCGCGGCCGTCGCCCGCAGATGGTTGGAGTACGCCCCGCCGAAGGTCAGCAGCGTGCGGTCGCCGGCCGCGGCGGCGGCCCGCAGATTCGGCTCCAGTTTGCGCCACTTGTTGCCCGGAGGGTACAGGTCCACTGGTCCAAGCGCAGCCGTATCCCACGGCAGCGTGGTGTGGATCAGGTCGTCCCGTTTCAGGAGCAGCCGCACGCCCCGGCGGGCGAACCGCTCATCCTCGATCTCCTGGACGGGCGAGGGAGGACGGGGCCGGAGGGCGGTGGCGAGGTCTACGGGGTGGTTCACCCGTCCATTGTGCGTTGCGGGCCGGGAGCAGGCAGGGCCAGCGAAAAGCCCCGCCCGCATGCCATGGGGTGGCAGCGAGCGGGGCCAATGGCTACGCCCTCACCGCCGAAGCGGCACCCACGTGAGCGCGCCGCCTAGAACTGGCGCACCTTCGGGCGGACCGGGGCGAGAGCCTGAGCACGTCGACTCAGACGGGACACGGCCTGTCCCTGCTCATGGCTGGTCCAGTCGGGGGCGTCGCCGTTTCCCGTGCCGCTGGGGTGCAGCCAACAGCACGGAGCTCAAGGGCGGGCAGCGTCATCGGGTGCCCACGTCGGCACAGCACCTACTGGCGCCCCTTGGCCCGGCAGATGGAGCACGGGAAGGGGCACGGTGGCACTTCCACCCCTTGAGGAATCGCCACTACTCCGGAATGCGCGTCCGCGCGCCCGTCTAATGGCTTCCACCAGCCCTCAGGGCTATCAGCTTCCGGCGTGACCAGCTCGGGGGCGCTCATCCAGCCTCACCGTGCCCGCGGCCGTGGTTCCTGATTTCCCGAGCAGCAGCGCAGGCGGCCGCCCAGTCGTTCCGGGCCCGTGCTTCCCGGCGCTGAACGGCGAGCGCGGTACACACTTTGCAGCCTATGGCCGGGTCACCCTCCAGCAGCCGACCGTCCAACGGAGACTCTGGGGGAGTTTCCTGATAGGTCCTCGGATTGGTCATGACCGGATCCTCGCTCGCCGTTTGATTGAGTGAACTAGGTCAGTATCTGAGTGGCCGAAGCACTCCCGCTACGGTTCGCGGTGCTCTAGTGTGCCGAGCAGGATCGAGACCCAACTTGCGTGAGGAGCACGGGAGATGGCCAGCCCGAAAACATTCACGAAGATCGCGGATCACTTCCGGGAGCGGATCCTGTCGGGCGATCTGGAGCCAGGGGCGAAGGTGCCCACGAACCGAGAGATCTCGGGGCAGTGGCAGGTAGCCGCCGCCACCGTGTCCCGCGCCCTCCAGGCACTACAGGTCGAGGGGTACATCCGGACCACCCCACGGGGCACATACGTTGCCGATGACCCGGTGTGGACACTGTCAGCACGTGACAGGCTCGCCAGGGTTCAGCGCGTGAAATCGCTCCTCGCAGATGGCGAGACCAGCCGCGTCACGGCCGCTGAACTGGTGACCCCTCCCCTGTACATCGGCGAGATCTTTGATCTCGATACAGGAGATCAGGTCGTTCGTCGGGAATGGCTGGCAGGGCGAGGCAAGACCCGGACAGTGTTCGCAGTCACGTGGTATCCAGCAGCGTTCGCCGCTCTCGTACCCGACCTGCTGAACACCGCGCCGGGACGCAACCACGGGGTGTCAGCGAAGGTACTGGAGGTCACAGGGCGCACGATCACTCACGCCCGGGACGACATGCACGCCCGACCCGCAGACGCGCGCGAGGCAAGCGCCCTGGGGCTCCCTGTGGGCTCCCCCATCCTGGCAGGCGCACACCGCTGGTCAGACGCCGACGGGGTCATTGAGTACGGGGAATGGTGCCTGCCGCCCCGGTTCACGATCGGGTACGAGTACCAGCCCTGACGGTTTACGAGTCGGCCGTCACGACCCGCCGCGCACTGGCCCGGTACGACCCCGCACTGGCCCGGTACGACCCCGTCTGCCAACTAGCCGTCTTGGCCGCTGCCGGGCGCAGCCTGCAAGCCCCGTCGAGCCGACCGCTGACGCCCCGGCACTCCCGGCCGCTCAGCCGACGCCGGAAAGCGATCCGTGTTCGACGAGGCAGCGGCCGGGGGCGAGCGTGTCTAACTTTTCTTCACTTCATCAAGGGCGCGCCTACGGCGCGCCGGGCGGCCCGGCCGCCCCGGCCGGGCGTGCGGCCTTCGGCCGGTCCCGTCCGGGCGGCCCGGCCGCCCCGGCCGGGCGTGCGGCCTTCGGCCGGTCCCGTCCGGTCGGCCAGCCGCCCTGCTCCCTTGCGTCCTTGAGGCGTGCGAGCGTCGCCACTACGTATCGGCGTGACTCGTCTGCACTCCCTCCAGGACGCCTCATCGCGGCCGGGCGCTTGTGGCTGGGGCGGACGGCACTGCGAGGCTTTAGGCAGCTCCCATGGGGCGAGCCTCCAAGAACAGGGGGCCAATCGGGCACTAACGCGGGCAGGACATGTGCCTGCCCGATTCGCCGCACGAGCGTATGGCCCCCTGTTCTCTCACCCCATGGCAGCTACCGCCCAAAGCCTCGCAGCGCCGGCCGCGTGCCCACAGCGCGCCACCAGGCACCGCGCGTCAAGCCGCCGACTGCCACGCGGCAGGCTCCGGATCAAACCAGACGGTGTTGTGCAGCCGCCGGTTATCCACCTTCAGCGGCTCCTGCTTCGACCCCACCCAGTGGAAGCAGCAGCGCGCGTAAAGCTCCCAAATGCTGCGCTTGCCGGGGCCCGGTGGGGGGAGCAGCGTCACAGAGTGGAGCACGACGCGGAGGAGCATCCTGGCCCGCTCCAGGTCGGCCGCAATCCATGCCTTGTGCAGTACGTCTGGATCGCGCAGAACTTCGGGATCCAACGATGCGGCGATCTCTGCCAGCTCAGCACTCATGGGCTCTAGCTGGGCCTCGATTGCGGCTCGAAGTTGCTCATACCGATTTTGCCCCTTGGCTCCCTTGAATCGGCCTTGCACGTAGTAGGCATCATCAAGCGAGTCCATCCGCGCTTGTGCTTCTTCCGCCGTCAGGGCCAGCTCAGCACGTCGTGCGCTTTCCTCGGGTTTGTCGTACGCCAGCCAGCGGAGAGCGAGGGACCGGAAGGCTTCATGGTCATCCGGGAGATTCGAGACGCGCGAGATGAATGCCGCACTCAGCACGGTGTCAGCATCGTTGACCAGTACAGACATGCCCTGGCATGCAGCCTTGCCCATATTCACGCGTCGATAACACCGGTATTGCGGACCGCCTTTCGTCATGTTGCCGCCGCAGCGGCCGCATTTCAGTAATCCTGAAAGGAGCGATTGCGCCGCAGGCTTGCCGCGTCGTCCCGCAGCCAGCGATTCGGAGGTACGCGACCGCAGCGCGGCCAGAATTCGTACCCGCTCGCCCACAGTGATGACGCCCTTGCCTACGCGGACGGGCTCACCGTTCGCCCCGATCATGGGCTCATCTGTCGCACGCCAGCGCTCGCGCCCAGCAGTATCCGTGTAGCGCTCGTGCACAGGCATCAGTCCGGCCCACGCCGGAGAGTGCGCGAGCTGCGTGATCGTGGACGACCGCCATTTGCCGCCCCGTCGAGTCCTCACGCCGTCTGCATTGAGCGCGCCAGCGATGACACCCGCTGCCTGATTTCCGAGAAGAGCATCAGCAATTCGGCGCGCTGGCTCGTACTCCTTCGGATGCTCCTCGGTTGCCTTCTTGCCTTTCCGCACGCGCAAGCCGAAGGGAGGTTGACCACCCGGCCATTCCCCCGTGACCTTCTTCGCTGCCTTCGTGCGACGGGTACGCAAGGAGGTGTTGTAAGACTCGGAGCGCGCTTGCTCGGCCAGCCAGGCGAAAAGCCCCCGATGCTGCGGAACGCTGCTGTCGAGCCCATCCATATGGGCGAGCAGCCGGGCGCCCTTCGCCTCGAACTGGTCGAGTACCTGCCCCACTTGGCCCATGCCTTTTCGGCTCAGTCGGTCGAGCTTCCAGACGAGGAGGTGTCGCACTTCCCCGGCCAGCACGGCGGAAATCGCCGAGTCGAATTCCTCTCGAATTACCTCCGCTTTGAATGCGGAAAGTTCCTCTTTCCAGACCTTGCGAACGGTCAGACCCTCGCGTTCGGCGCGCTGCCGGAGGTCACTTTCATGAGCCTTGAGAGTCGTCTTGTCGTCCTGCAAGGTGCTGCGCCGGAGGAACAGATCGCACAGCTTGGCAGGGTCCGTTACCTTGCCCATGAGTCCACCTTCCTGGAAGGCGTCACGGGCTGTCCACGGTTTAAATGACCAGGCCAGGCCCGCAAACACCAGTCGGCTTACTCCTGGGCAGATCCGGGTGGATCAGATCGTCCCGCTTGAGCAGCAGCCGTATCCCGCGGCGGGCGAACGGCCCGTCCGTGAGTTCCTGGACGGGTGAGGGCAGACGCGGGCGCAGGGTGTGCGGGTCCGGCGGGTGGCCGGGGGCGGTGCGGGTCACCCGGCCCATTGTCCCGGGTGGCGCCGCGGTGGGCCCGGCGCGTACCGCGGCCCGCTCATTTCAGCCGGTCGCCGATCCGCTCGCGCAGCCAGTCCATCGTGTAGCCGCGCGGATCGACCTTGCCCGGCTGCCACTCCAGATGCCCGATCACCGAACGCTCGGTCCAGCCGTGCGCCCGGCACAGCGCCGCCGCGGCCTTCTCCACGGCCTCCAGCTGCGCCGGCGGCCAGGGGTCCGTGCCGTCGCCGAGGTTCTCGCACTCGAAGCCGTAGAAGAAGCAGTTGCCGTCGGTGTCGGCCTCGTTGTCCGGCGGCAGCCGCTTCTCGGCGATCACCGCGCGCAGCACGTCCCCGTCGCCGAGTCCCGCGTGATTGGCGCGGCCGCAGCCGACCAGATGCACCGTGCCGTCCTTGGTGATCACGCCGTGGCACAGCGGCCCGGGCAGGTCCGGGCGGCCGTCGTAGCAGAGCTGGACGGTGCTGTCGGCGCCGGAGGTACCGGTGTGGTGCACCATCACGCCGTGCACCGGGCCCCAGGGCCCCTTGCCGTTGCGGTTGTGCGTCTCCCAGCCGGCGACCTCGGCGACCCGCAGGCCCTCGGCCGTGAGCGCGTGGCGGAACCGGGCGGCGGACAGTGGTACGGACATGGCCCACTCCGATGCGGACACGGCGGCCGCCGACCGCGCACCGCCTCCTGTCTCGCTTGTACGGGACCGGGCCGGGCCGCGGGAGGGGAACGGCGAAAAGCGGGCCGGCCGTTCGGGGGATGAGCGAGCGATTTCGGCCTCGCGCGCGGCGGGACCGGGCGCGGTGTTATCCGTGCAGGAAGGCGTCGCCGTGCGCGTTGACGTGCGCTTCGAGGGCGTTGAGCGCGTCCTGGGTCGCCTCGGGGGAGCCGCTGCCGCGCCGCTCGGCGAAGTAGGCGGCACCCAGCTTCTTCAGCAGGTCGTTGCCGGCCCGCTGTTGCTGTACCTCGTCGACCTTCTGCTTGCCGGCCTCCAGGCCCTGCCGGGCCTGCTCCTTGGCGCGGTCGAGAAACCCTGTCATGTGCCACCTCCGTGAGTCCGTGTCGTAAGGGATCAACGGCGCGGACCGCCGTGGGGTTCCCGTGCCAGGCTGGGCGATGCGGGCGCGGAGCGCGAGACGGGTGGGCCACCCGGCGTAGCCGGCGGATACCGGGAGCGGGTGTCCCGGCCGCCCGGCGCGAGGAGGCGAATCCGCCGTGCACCGTTCCCGCTGCGGCCGGTGGTTCCGACGGCACGGCGGCTGCCCGGCCCAAGAACCCGGCCGTGCGGTGGAGTCACTGGTGGGGGCTCCCCTGGGGGCGCCGGGCACGCCGGGTTAGCGTGTGCGTCATGGACTACCAGGCCGTTCTGGAAGAGGTAGCGGCCTACGCCCGGCCGCTGGTGCGACGGGGGCGCGTCGCCGACTACATACCGGCGCTCGAACGGGTCCCCGCGGACCGTTTCGGGATCGCGGTGGCCGACATCCACGGTGCGGTGCACGGCGTCGGCGACTGGGAGGTCCCGTTCTCCGTCCAATCCATCTCCAAGGCCTTCTCGCTGGCGCTGGTGATGGCCCAGAGCCCCGGCAGCCAGGGCGAGGACGGCATCTGGAAGCGGGTGGGCCGCGAACCGTCGGGCACGCCGTTCAACTCGCTGGTGCAGCTGGAGGCGGAGAACGGCATCCCGCGCAACCCGTTCATCAACGCGGGCGCGCTGGTGGTCACCGATCGGCTGCAGACCCTGACCGGTGACGCCAGCACCTCGATGCTGGAGTTCCTGCGGGAGGAGAGCGGCAACCCGGACCTCGCCTTCGATCCGGCGGTGGCCGAGTCCGAGGCCGGCCACGGTGACCGCAACGCGGCGCTGGCCCACTTCATGGCGTCCTTCGGCAACCTGGAGAACCCGGTCCCCAGCGTCATCGAGCACTACTTCTGGCAGTGCGCGATCGAGATGAGCTGCCGGGACCTGGCCGTGGCCGGCGGATTCCTGGCCCGCCACGGGCTGCGCGCCGACGGCAGCCGGCTGCTGGAGGCCCGCGAGGCCAAGCGGATCAACGCGGTGATGCTCACCTGCGGGACGTACGACGCCGCCGGGGAGTTCGCCTACCGCGTCGGGCTGCCCGCGAAGAGCGGGGTCGGCGGCGGCATCATCGCCGTGATCCCCGGGCGCTGCACCCTGTGCGTGTGGAGCCCCGGCCTCGACGCCCGGGGCAACTCCGTCGCGGGCGCCGCGGCCCTGGACCACTTCACGACGCTGACCGGCTGGTCGGTGTTCTAGCCAGGGCCTGAGGGGGCATGGCCGCGGCCCGCCCCGGCCTGCCCGGTGCGTGGCCGGGGCTGCCGTTGTGTCCCCTGGTCCGCTGGCGCATCGTGGGCGTAGGAGGTGCAGCGCCATGGAGCACGAGATGCGCGCCGAGTACGAGGAAGGTGTCCTGCCGCACGCGGACACACCGGTGAAGATCTGGCACATGGTGCGGCTGGACGGCACCCTCGCGATGTGCGGACGGGAGCTGGCCCCGGCGGCCGCCACCCAGTCGGCCGAGGTGTGGGGCACGCCCCAGGGGGAGCCGTTCTGCCACAGCTGCGGCGCGCTGTACCTGCGTGAGCACCCGGGGGACATCGCGTAGCCGGTCGTCCGTGGTGGCGCGGTCCTGGCCGGACCAGACCAGGCCCGGTGCGCCTCAGGGGCAGCGGATGACCTGTCCCGCGTACGAGAGGTTGCCGCCGAAGGCGAACAGCAGCACCGGGTCGCCGGCGGCGATCTCGCGCCGTTCGACCAGCTTGGACAGCGCGAGCGGGACGGAGGCCGCGGAGGTGTTCCCGGAGTCGACGACGTCCTTGGCGACCACCGCGTTGACCGCGCCGAGCCGCTCCGCGACCGGCTCGATGATCCGCAGGTTGGCCTGGTGCAGCACCACGCCGGCGAGGTCGGCGGGCGTGATCCCGGAGCGTTCGCACACCTGGCGGGCGATGGCCGGCAGCTGGGTGGTCGCCCAGCGGTAGACGGTCTGGCCCTCCTGGGAGAACCGGGCCGGCTCGCCCTCGATACGGACCGCACCGCCCATCTGCGGCACCGAGCCCCACAGCACCGGCCCGATCTCCGGGTCCGGCGAGGCGCTGACGACGGCGGCCCCCGCCCCGTCCCCGACCAGCACACAGGTCGTGCGGTCCGTCCAGTCGACGACGTCGGTGAACTTCTCCGCGCCGATGACCAGCGCATGCTTCGTGGAACCGGCCCGGATGGCGTGGTCGGCGGTGGCCAGCGCATGGGTGAAGCCGGAGCAGACGACGTTGAGGTCCATGGTGGCCGGGGCGCTGAGCCCGAGCCGGGCGGCGACCCGGGCCGCGGCATTGGGGCTGCGGTCGGCGGCCGTGCAGGTGGCGACCAGCACCAGGTCGATGTCCTGCGGGGCCAGTCCGCTGGCGGCCAGGGCCTTGGCTGCGGCGGCGGCCGCCATCGCGTCCACGGTCTCGTCGGGGGCGGCCACATGCCGGGTGCGGATACCGACCCGGCTGCGGATCCAGGCGTCGTCGGTGTCGACGATCTTGGCCAGGTCGTCGTTGGTGAGCACGCCGGAGGGCTGGTAATGGCCGAGGGCCAGGATGCGTGACCCGGTCATGAGTTCCCCTGTACGTCGTGGGCGGTAAGTCACCAGTCTCACCCCTCGCTCCTGGCCGGTGGCTGCGTGAACTGCCAATCTTCCGTCGCCAGAACTGGAGACAGTAGTCAGAACCGGGGCCGGCGCCCGCCGTTCCGGACCCGTGGGCGCCCCGCACGGTGCGGGGCGCCCACGGGCGGCGACGCGGGATCGCGCAGGGGCAGCAGCCCGCCCGATCCAACGGCAGAGCGGGGGCCCGCGGGGGGTATTGCTCCGCTCGCGGGCGCGTCCTGCGGCCGGCGGGGCGCGCGCCCCTGACCATCGGGCGCGCCCCGACTTCCGGGCGCGTCCGGCGACTATCCGGCGAGCGCCCGGAAGCGGCGCAGCCGCAGGCTGTTGCCGACGACGAAGACCGACGAGCAGGCCATCGCGGCCCCGGCGATCATCGGGTTGAGCAGTCCGGCCGCGGCCAGCGGCAGCGCCGCCACGTTGTAGCCGAACGCCCAGAACAGATTGGTCCGGATGGTGCCGAGGGTGGCGCGGGCCAGCCGGATGGCGTCCGCCGTGGCCCGCAGATCGCCCCGGACGAGGGTGAGGTCCCCGGCCTCGATGGCGGCGTCGGTGCCGGTGCCCATCGCCAGCCCCAGGTCGGCGGTGGCCAGCGCGGCCGCGTCATTGACGCCGTCGCCGACCATGGCGACCGAGCGGCCCTCGGACCGCAGCCGCTCCACCACCGCCACCTTGTCCTCGGGCAGCACCTCGGCGATCACCTCGTCGATCCCGACCTCGGCCGCGACCGACGCCGCGACGGCCTGGTTGTCGCCGGTCAGCAGCACCGGGGTCAGCCCCAGCGCGCGCAGCCGGCGCACCGCCTCGGCGCTGGTGGGCTTCACCGCGTCGGACACCACCAGCACCGCGCGCGCCGCGCCGTCCCAGCCGACGGCCACCGCGGTACGGCCCCGGGCCTCGGCCGCGGCCCGGGCCGTCGCCAGCGCGGGCGGCAGGGGCAGCTCCCGCTGCTCCAGCAGCTGCGCCCGGCCCACCACGACGGCGTGGCCCTCGACCACACCCGTCACGCCCAGGCCCGGGACGTTCGTGAACTCCGCGGGGGTGGGCAGGGTGCCGGCGCGGGACGCGGCCTGCGCGGCGACGGCGCGGGCGACGGGGTGCTCGGAGGCGTGCTCCAGCGCACCGGCCAGCCGCAGCACCTCCGCCTCCGACTCGCCCTCGGCGAGATGGATCCCGGTCAGTGTCATCACGCCGGTGGTGACCGTGCCGGTCTTGTCCAGGACGACGGTGTCCACCCGCCGCGTCGACTCCAGCACCTCGGGCCCCTTGAGCAGGATGCCGAGCTGGGCGCCGCGGCCGGTACCGGCCATCAGCGCGGTGGGGGTGGCCAGACCCAGGGCGCACGGGCAGGCGATGATCAGGACCGCGACGGCGGCGGTGAAGGCCGCCGCCGCGCCCGCGCCCGCGGTGAGCCAGTAGCCGAGGGTGCCCAGGGCGAGCACGATCACGACCGGGACGAAGACCGCGGAGATCCGGTCGGCCAGCCGCTGCGCCGCGGCCTTCCCGTTCTGCGCCTCCTCGACCAGCCGTCCCATCCGGGCGAGCTGGGTGTCGGCGCCGACCCGGGTGGCCTCGACGACCAGCCGGCCGCCCGCGTTGACGGTGGCGCCGGTGACGGTGTCGCCGGGGGAGACCTCGACCGGTACGGACTCGCCGGTGAGCATCGAGGCGTCCACGGCGGAGGCACCCTCCAGCACCGTGCCGTCGGTGGCGATCTTCTCGCCGGGCCGGACGGTGAAGCGGTCGCCGACGCGCAGTGCGGCGGTCGGGACGCGGACCTCCCGGCCGTCCCGCAGCACCGTGACGTCCTTGGCGCCAAGCTCCAGCAGCGCCCGCAGCGCCGCCCCCGCCTTCCGCTTCGAGCGGGCCTCGGCATAGCGGCCGGCCAGGATGAAGGTGGTGACCCCGGCCGCGGCCTCCAGGTAGAGGGCGCTGCCGCCGTCGGTGCGGGAGAGGGTCAGCGCGAAGGGGTGGGTCATCCCCGGCATGCCGGCGGTGCCGAAGAACAGCGCGTACAGCGACCAGCCCATGGCGGCGAGGGTGCCCATCGAGATGAGGGTGTCCATCGTGGCGGCGCCGTGCCGCAGGTTCGTCCAGGCGGCCCGGTGGAAGGGCCAGGCGCCGTACGCCACCACGGGCGCGGCCAGGGTCAGCGACAGCCACTGCCAGTAGGTGAACTGCAGCGGCGGCACCATCGCCATCAGCACCACCGGGACGGAGAGCGCGAGCGAGATCAGCAGCCGCCGGCGGAGCGCGGCGAGCGGGTCGGCGCCCTGGCCGTCGGCGCGGTCGCCGTCCGCGCCCTCCGCCGCGCTGCGGTCCGCGCCGTCCGGGAGCTGGGCGGCGGCCGGTGCGGCGGCCGGCGGCCGGGGGACCTCGGCGGTGTAGCCGGTCTTCTCCACGGTGGCGATCAGGTCCGCGGCCCGGACGCCGCTGCCCTGCGCGAGGGTCACCTTCGCCCGCTCGGTGGCGTAGTTGACGGTGGCGGTGACGCCTTCCATCCGGTTGAGCTTCTTCTCGATGCGGGCGGCGCACGAGGCGCAGGTCATCCCGCCGATCTGCAGCTCGACGCCGTGCTCTCCGATCGCGGTGGCCATGAGTGCTCCTCGGTGTGCTGCGGGTGTCCGTCCCCAGTGAGAACCTTATACCCCCTCGGGGTATTCCCGGTCATGTGATGGCTCACCCCCTGGTCGTCTCGTGGCCGGTGAGGGCTGCGGCATGCGCTGTCGGCTGTCCGGATCGCCGACGGGGTCCTCGCGACGACCGGAACGCCGGCCGGTTCTCGGCACGGTAGCCGTGGGGCGCTCTCCGTCGGCCCCGGCATCGACGGTGCCGGCGGCCAAGGGTCGGCGGTATCCGCGGAGTTGGCCCGCTCGCGGGGTCGCCCGGGCCGGCGCGCGGCCCGGATCCCGAGGCGCCACCCCGCGTTTCCGTACCATCACGCCGCGTGAAAACGCGCGCTCCGCCGTACCGTTCCCGGGCCGGCGCGGGCCATACTGGCCCGGTGTCGATGATCAGCAACCTCCGTAAGGCCGTCCGGCTGCCGCAGCCGCGCACCCGGGGAGTCGACCTCAGTCACCCGGCGCGCTCGCCGCTCGGCACCGCCGTGGTGAACTGCGCGGTGTACGTGGACGGCGTACGGCAGGACGGCGATCACCCGGCCGATGTGGCGATCCGGCGGGTCCGTGGCTCGCGCAAGGGATTTGTCTGGATCGGTCTGCATGAGCCGTCCGAGAAGGAATTCGCCGGAATTGTCGAGCTGTTCGGGCTGCACCCGCTCGCCGTCGAGGACGCGGTCTACGCTCATCAGCGGCCCAAGCTGGAGCACTACGACGGCTCGCTGTTCACCGTCTTCAAGACCGTCCGCTATGTCGAGCACGACCGGCTCACCGACACCAGTGAAGTCGTGGAGACCGGCGAGATCATGGTCTTCACCGGCACCGACTTCGTGATCACCGTACGACACGGCGGGCACGGCTCCCTCGGTCCACTGCGGGAGCAACTGGAGTCCGTGCCGGAGCAGTTGGCGCTCGGCCCGTCCGCGGTGCTGCATGCCGTCGCCGACCTCGTCGTGGACGACTACCTCGATGTCACGGCCGACGTCCAGGCCGACATCGACGACGTCGAGAGCGAGGTCTTCTCGGTCCGCGGCAGCGGCGGCGCCGGCCGGATCTACCAGCTCAAGCGCGAACTGCTGGAACTGCGGCGCGCGGTGGCCCCTCTGGACGGGCCGATGCAGCAGCTGGCGACGCGACCCATGCGGGAGGTCGACTCCCGGATCACGACGTACTTCCGCGACGTCGCCGACCACCTCGACCGGGTCACCGAGCAGATCACCGCCTTCGACGAACTGCTCAACTCCATACTTCAGGCCCATCTCGCCCAGGTCACCGTCGCCCAGAACGAGGACATGCGCCGGATCAGCGCCTGGGTCGCGATCCTCGCCGTGCCGACCATGGTCTGCGGCGTGTACGGCATGAATTTCGACCATATGCCGGAGAAGCACTGGACGTTCGGCTATCCGCTGGTGATGGTGCTGATCGTGGCCGCCTGCTGGGTGATCCACCGCGGCTTCAAGCGGAACGGCTGGCTGTAGCCGGGCGCCGCCCGCCGCCGCCCACGGCCACCACGCCGATCACCGGCCACTGGCCC
>NZ_SDIG01000209.1:0-10003 GCF_004122755.1 Streptomyces sp. TM32 | reverse complement strand
CATCGGTAGCGTGCTCGGCGTCGCGCTGCTGGGAGTGATCGCCGGGTGCCGGCGGTCTGGAGGAGGGGTCAGCCCTTGCCGGAGGCCGTGCAGCCGACGAGTACGGCGTTGGTCGCGCGCTTCGTCGTACGCAGCGTGACCTCGGTGTCCACCTGGCCCGCGCGCTGATCGACGGTGACGTCCTTGCGGCCGACCTCGCTGCCGTCCTCGGCCTGTGAGCGCAGCGTGCACACGCCCTTGGCGTCCGCGTCCTTGACGACTTCCAGATGGACCTTGACGGCGTGATCGGAGACCGCGTCCCAGGTGATCACCCGGCCGCTGAGGTCCTGACCGGAGATGTACGAGATGCCGCACCAGGCGATCACTCCCAGCAGCGCGACGCCGAGCACGCTACCGATGATCTTGAGCTTGCGGTCCGCGCGCGCGTCCGCGGAGCGGCCATAGCGTCCTTCGGGGAGCCCTTCACGCACCGCGGTCATGATCAATTCTCCTGCTCGGGGGACCGGAACCCATAACCCCCGGGGGGTCCCCGCCCCAGGGAATACAGCGCCCCCCGCTTCGGTCACTATAGGAGGCATCTTCTCCAGCTCTTCACTGAGGATCGAGTCTTGACTGAGCAGTTGCGATTGATGGCGGTCCATGCCCACCCCGACGACGAGTCGAGCAAGGGTGCGGCCACCATGGCCAAGTACGTGTCCGAGGGGGTGGACGTGCTGGTCGCCACCTGCACAGGCGGTGAGCGAGGCTCCATCCTCAACCCCAAACTCCAGGGCGATCCGTACATCGAGGAGAACATCCACGAGGTACGGAAGAAGGAGATGGACGAGGCCCGGGAGATCCTGGGCGTCAAGCAGGAGTGGCTCGGCTTCGTCGACTCCGGGCTGCCCGAGGGCGACCCGCTGCCGGCGCTGCCCGAGGGCTGCTTCGCGCTGCAGCCCGTCGAAACGGCCGCGGAGCCCCTGGTCCGCCTGATCCGGACGTTCAAGCCGCAGGTCATCACGACGTACGACGAGAACGGCGGCTATCCGCACCCGGACCACATCATGACCCACAAGATCACGATGGTGGCCTTCGAAGCGGCCGGTGACCCGGAGAAGTATCCGGACGCCGGCGAGCCCTGGCAGCCCCAGAAGCTCTACTACAACCAGGGCTTCAACAAGCCGCGCACCATCGCGCTGCACGAAGCGCTGCTGGCGCGCGGTCTGGACTCGCCGTACGGGGAGTGGCTGGAGCGCTGGAAGCAGTTCGAGCAGCGCGAGCGCACGCTGACCACGTACATCCCGTGCGACGACTTCTTCGAGATCCGTGACAAGGCGCTGATCGCCCACGCCACCCAGATCGACCCCGACGGCGGGTGGTTCCGGGTGCCGATGGACATCCAGCGCGAGGTCTGGCCGACGGAGGAGTACGAGCTCGCGAAGTCGCTCGTGGACACTTCCCTCCCCGAGGACGACCTCTTCGCGGGCATCCGCAACAATTGAGCCCATGATGAGCGCGACCAGCACCCTCGCCCTGACGCACTTCGTCACCCTTGCCGACAGCTTCGACAAGGACAAGGTGACCCCCGGCGTCCTCGGCTTCATCGTCTTCGCGGTCATCGGCGGCGCCGTGTGGCTGCTGATGAAGTCCATGAACAAGCACATGAAGAAGGTGGACTTCGAGGAGCAGCCCCAGGGCGGCGAGGCCGGCGGCACGGCCTCTGCCGCGCAGGCGCCCGAGCCGAAGACCGGCTGACGGCGAGGCCGACCGAGCCGAAGACCGGCTGACGGCGAGGCTGCCCGCCCCGAACGCCGGACCGCCGGGCCCACGGGGCCGGGTGGTCCGTGAAGACCGGGTGGCGGTCGACGGCCGGCCGATGGACACGGCCGGCTGACCGGCCCGGCGGCTCGCCGATCCGAGTGGTCGGCGAGCCGGGCCTGAATGGCGGGCGAGCCGGGCCCGAGCGGCGGGCCCGGGTGCCTGAGCGGTGGGCTCGGGGTGCCTGAGTGGCGGCTCGGGGCGCCTGAGTGGCGGGCCCGTATCGACCGCGCGGGCCGGAGCCGCCGTCACTCGTCACCGGGCGGCGTGACGCTCACTCCCATGACCTCGCGCGCATGGCGGCCGGGCACCATGCCGAGCCGCCATGCCTGCCACCCCGACTCCGGCTCCACCCCGCGGTCCAGCAGCAGCCCGAACGTCTCCGCGCAGTCCTCCAGTTTGGCGTCGCGGGCCGGGTGCTTCTCCCGCACCAGCTGCGCCAGCTCCTCCTGGGCCACGGCCGCGCCCACCACCGAGCCGCCCGGCGAGGCGAGCGGCAGCAGGGTGCAGCGCAGGAACCGGGCCCAGTCCTCGCCGCGCCGGTCGCCGTAGCCGGCGAACAGCCGGGCCGCCTCGTCGGCCAGCTCCAGTGCCTGCGCCGCCCGGCCGTTGCCGGCGTCGATGATCAGCAGCTCCAGGCAGGACCAGGCCTCACCGTGCGGCACTCCTATCCGCTGGAAGTCCTTGCGGGCGTCCTGCAGCAGCTGCCGGGCGAAGCCGCTGTTGCGCAGCGAGCCGGTCTGCTCCGCCCGCAGATCACGGGTGACCCGCCCCGAATCGTGCCGGGTGCAGGCCAGACCGTAGGCGTCCTGCATCCGGCTGAACATCGTCCGCGACCGCTCCAGCTGGCGCAGCGCCGCATCGGGCTCGCCGCGCTCCTCCAGGGCCTGGCCCAGGTAGTACATCGTCCACGCCTCACCGCGGGCGTCCTCGTGCTGGTGGTGGAGCGGTAGCGCCTGCCGCAGCTGGTCCACCGCGAGCCCCGGATCGCCGTCCACCAGCCGGGCCCGGGCCAGCTGGGTCAGCGCCCAGGCCTCGCCGCGCTCGTCGTGCGTCCGGCCGTAGAGCTCCATCGCCGCCTGCAGCGCGCGCTCCGCCGCCGGCACCTCGCCCAGGCGCAGATGCACCTGACCGAGCTGGAAGTGTGCCCACGCCTGGCCGTGCACGCTCTCGCTCTCCTCATGGAGCTCCAGCGACTCGTGCAGCATGGCGAGGGCCTCGGCGAGCTGCGACCGGTCCCGCTCCACCGCCGCCAGGGCGTGCAGTGTCCAGGCCCGGTCGCCGTGCATGTCCGGGCCGGACTGCAGGTCCAGCGCCTCGCGGAGCTTCGCCGAGGCGTCGGCGAGATTGCCCTGCTGCTGGAGCGTGATGCCCAGATCGCGCAGCGCACGGGCCGCGCCCACCGGATGCTGGGCCTCGAAGTAGAGGTCGACCACCGACGCCAGGGTCGTGCGCGCCTTGTCCAGCTCACCGAGCTGCCGGGCCGCGATGCCCGTACGCCACTGCACCGAGCGGGACAGCAGCCCCTGGCCGACCGCCCGGGTCAGTTCGCTCAGCTCGCCCAGGCGGTAGAGGTCTCCGCGCAGCAGGCAGTAGTCGGCCAGGGCGCCCAGCAGATGCGAGACCGCCGCCTGGTCCACGCCCTGGTCGGCGTGGCGCAGCGCGGCCGTGATGAAGCTGGTCTCGTCGTCCAGCCACTGGAGGGCCGCGTCCAGGGACGTGAAGCCGTGGGAGCCGAAGCGGTCGGCGCGGGTGGACGTGCGGCCGTCGACCAGCCGGATGACCGAGTCGGCCAGTTCCGCATAGCCGCGGATCAGCCGCTCCTGGGCCGCGCCGCGCTCCTGTGCGTCCTCCTCGTCCTCCAGCCGGGAGTGCGCAAAGCTGTGCACCAGGGCGTGCAGGCGGTAGCGCTCACCGCGCACATGCTCGATCAGCCCCGCCCGGACCAGCGTCGTCAGCTGCCGCTCCGCCTCCGCGTTCGCCACGCCCAGCAGGGCGGCCGCGGCCGCCGTCCCCAGGCTCGCCCGGCCCACCAGCGCCAGCCGGCGCAGCAGCCGCCGGGCCGCCTCGGGCTGGTCGAAGTAGCGCAGCGACAGGGCGCGCTCGACCGGCGGCAGCGGCCCGTACGCCGCCAGGTCCGCGGCCAGCGTGGTGGCGGTGCGCGGGCCGAGCGAGGAGCCCGCCACCCGCAGTGCCAGCGGGAGGCCGGCGCACAGCTGAAGGATCTCGTCGAGGGCTCGTGCGTCGTAGGGACCCGAGGCGTCCGGGCCCTCGCTGCCGGCCGCGGCGGTGGCGCGCAGCAACTCCTCGGTGCCCGCCGCGTCCAGCGGCCCCACCGGCAGCTGATGCACCCACGCCTGGAGGTCCTCGGGCAGCTCCAGTGGAGCGCGGGAGGTGACCAGCACCAGGCTGTCGGACCGCTCCGGCACCAGTGTGCGCACCTGCTCCGGATCCGCGGCGTCGTCCAGCAGGACCGTCACCGGAAGGCCCGTCAGATGCTGGTGGTACAGCTCGGTGAGCCGTTTGACGTGCTGCTCCTGGGACGGCCGCTCGCGGAACAGCAGCTGCTCGCGCGGCGCGCCCAGGCGGTTGAGCAGATGCAGCAGTGCGTCCCGGGTCGGCAGCGGCACCTCGCCGGGGGTGTCACTGCGCAGATCCACCACACATGCGCCGCGGAACTGATCGCGCAGCTGATGGGTGGCCCGCACCGCGAGCGCCGTACGCCCCGAGCCCGGCTCGCCGTGCAGCACCACCACCGTCGGCTTGGTCTCCGTGCTCGCCCGGGCCGCCTGCACCCACTGCGCGATCTGCGTCAGCTCCGTCCGCCGCCCGGCGAACACGCCCTCGGGGCTGGGGAGTTGGGAGAACGAATGCTCCAGTACGGACCGCTGCCGGGCCGCCGCGCTGCGGTCCGCACCGCGCAGCTGCGGGCCCCGGCCGCTCTGCCCGCCCCCGGTCTTGGCCGCCGAGCTGCCGCGGGCCGCCGCCGTCAGCATCCGCTGCTGGTCCAGGAACGGCCGGACGCCGCGCACCTCCAGCGCCGTCAGCCACTGCAGCCGCAGCTGCTGGGCGCCGCCGGGCCGGCCGCGTTTCCCGGCCTCCCGGTTGGCCGCCGGCAGGTGGGCCGCGGTCAGCTTCAGGACCGTGGCCGTCGCGCCCGCCAGCAGCACGGAGGCCCCCACGGCCAGCGCCGGGCCCGTGCCTGTGCCGTACGCGAGGTCCGTGCCGAACGCCGCCACCGCCGCCACGGCCGTCGCCACCGCCGGGGTGCCCAGCTCCTTGCGGGGCAGTGACGGCCGGCCGGCGGCCGCCTCGTCCAGCGCCCGGACGTAGGCGGTGTACTCCTCGGCTGCGCTGCCGGCCAGCTCCTCCAGCGCGGACCGTGCCCTGCCGAGCAGCGCGCCGCCGTCGAGCCGGCCGCCCGAGCGCCGCACCTCCTCCTCGACGGCCCTGGTCAAGAGC
The DNA here is from genome assembly GCF_004122755.1 of Streptomyces sp. TM32. Classification (NCBI taxonomy): domain Bacteria; kingdom Bacillati; phylum Actinomycetota; class Actinomycetes; order Kitasatosporales; family Streptomycetaceae; genus Streptomyces; species Streptomyces sp. TM32. The sequence goes on along the minus strand of NZ_SDIG01000209.1, from coordinate 4,744 downwards.
GCTTCCGCTTCCGCGCGATGGTCCTCGCGCAGCGCGGCCAGTGACCCCGGCATGCTCATCCCCCTCCAGCGTTCCTGCAGTGTCCAGCGGTGATCGTCGCCGTACGCACAGTGTTCCGCGTCCGCGCGATTTCCGGCAGGGCTGTGGACAACTCCCTCCGCTCCCCGCTCACCGTGCCTCGTTGGGAGAGGATGGACCCATGCCGAACCGCCTGGCCCATGAGACTTCCCCGTATCTGCTCCAGCACGCCGACAACCCCGTCGACTGGTGGCCGTGGTCCGCCGACGCGTTCGAGGAAGCCCGCCGGCGCGGGGTGCCCGTGCTGCTCAGCGTCGGCTACAGCTCCTGCCACTGGTGCCACGTGATGGCCCACGAAAGCTTCGAGGACCCGGCCACCGCCGCGCTGCTCAACGACCACTTCGTGGCCGTCAAGGTCGACCGGGAGGAGCGCCCGGACGTCGACGCCGTCTACATGGAGGCCGTGCAGGCCGCCACCGGCCAGGGCGGCTGGCCCATGACCGTCTTCCTGACGCCCGACGCCGAGCCGTTCTACTTCGGGACGTACTTCCCGCCCGAGCCCCGCCACGGCATGCCGTCCTTCGGGCAGATCCTGGAGGGGGTACGCAGCGCCTGGGCCGACCGGCGCGACGAGGTCGGCGAGGTCGCCGGCCGGATCGTCGCCGACCTAGCCGGCCGCTCGCTGAGCGCGTCGCTGCCCGCCGACCGGCGCCCGCCGCGCGCCGGGGAGCTGCACACCGCCCTGATGGGCCTGACCCGCGAATTCGACGCGGCGCACGGCGGATTCGGCGGCGCGCCGAAGTTCCCGCCGCCCATGGTGCTGGAGTTCCTGCTCCGCCACCATGCGCGCACTGCGTCCGCCGGGGCCCTGGAGATGGTGCAGGCGACGTGCGCGGCGATGGCCCGCGGCGGGATCTACGACCAGCTCGGCGGGGGCTTCGCGCGCTACGCGGTGGACGCCACCTGGACCGTGCCGCACTTCGAGAAGATGCTCTACGACAACGCCCTGCTGTGCCGGACCTACGCCCACCTGTGGCGGTCCACCGGCTCGGAGGCGGCCCGCCGGACCGCCGTCGAGACCGCCGACTTCCTGGTCCGTGAACTCCGCACCGACCAGGGCGGTTTCGCCTCCGCACTGGACGCGGACAGCGACGACGGCACCGGCCGGCACACCGAGGGTGCCTACTACGTGTGGACGCCCGGGCAGCTGCGGGCCGTACTGGGCAAGGAGGACGCGGAGTTCGCCGCCGCCCACTTCGGCGTCACCGAGGAAGGCACCTTCGAGGAGGGCGCCTCGGTCCTGCAACTCCCCGACACCGAGGGCCTGGTGGACGCCGAACGGGTGGCCTCCGTCCGGCAACGGCTGCTCGCGGCGCGCGAGGAGCGGCCCCGCCCCGGCCGGGACGACAAGGTCGTGGCCTGCTGGAACGGGCTGGCCATCGCCGCGCTCGCCGAGACCGGCGCCTATTTCGACCGCCCGGACCTCATCCAGGCCGCCACCGACGCCGCCGACCTGCTCGTCCGCGTCCACATGGACGGGCAGGCCCGGCTGCACCGCACGTCCCGCGACGGCACACCGGGCGCGAACTCCGGTGTCCTGGAGGACTACGCCGACGTCGCGGAGGGCTTCCTCACCCTCGCCTCGGTCACCGGGGAGGGCGTCTGGGTGGAGTTCGCGGGCCTCCTCCTGGACACCGTGCTGCTCCAGTTCACCACCGAGGACGGCGCGCTCTACGACACCGCGGCCGACGCCGAGGCGCTGATCCGCCGCCCCCAGGACCCGACCGACAATGCGACGCCCTCCGGGTGGACGGCGGCGGCCGGCGCCCTGCTGTCGTACGCGGCGCTGACCGGCAGCAGCCGTCACCGGGACGCCGCGGAGCGCGCGCTGGGCATCGTCACCGCGCTCGCCGGCCGGGCCCCGCGCTTCATCGGCTGGGGCCTCGCGGTCGCCGAGGCCGCGCTGGACGGGCCACGCGAGGTCGCGGTCGTCGGCCCGCCGGACGATCCGGCCACCGCCGCACTGCACCACGCCGCGCTGCTCGGCACCGCCCCGGGGGCGGTCGTCGCCACGGGCGCTCCCGGTTCGGACGAGGTGCCGCTCCTCCAGGACCGCCCCCTGGTCGACGGCCAACCTGCCGCGTACGTCTGCCGCCACTTCACCTGCGAACGGCCGACCACGGACCCGGCGGAGCTGACGGCACGGCTTCAGGGGTAGGCGCGGGGCACGACCCTGCCGCGCCGCCGCGCGCGTCACCAGCCTCTCGGGTCGGCGCCTCTAGCCTCGGGTCATGACACAGCGCACACACCGTGAAGTTCACCTGGCGGGCCGGCCCCGGGGGCCGCTCACCGAGGACCTCTTCGAGATCGTGGAGGTGCCGGTTCCGGAACCCGGGCCCGGCCAGGTGCTGGTACGCAACACCGTCATGGGTGTCGCAGCCGTGATGCGCACGCTGATGGAGGAGACCGGCGTGGTGCCGATGCCCTCCTACCAGATCGGCGAGCCGCTGTACGGGGCCGCCGTCGGCGAGGTGGTGGCCGCCCCGGGGACCGACTTCACCCCCGGCGACCTGGTGGCACACCACTCCGGCTGGCGCGAGTACGCCCTGCTGGACGCCGACCGGGCGCACCGGCTCGACCCCGGTCTGCTGCCCGAGCCGGCCGCCCACCTCTCACAGGGCCCCACCGCCTGGATGGGCGTGGTGCGCGGCGCCGAAGTACGCCCCGGGGACACGGTGTTCATCACCGGAGCGGCGGGCGGCGTGGGCTCCCTGGCGGGCCAGATCGCCCGGCTGCGCGGTGCGGCCCGGATCATCGGCAGTACGGGATCGCCGGCGAAGGCGGACCGGCTGATCAAGGAACTCGGCTATGACGCGGTGGTGATCCGTGGCGCGGGTCCCATCGAGGACCAACTGCGCAAGGCCGCCCCGGAGGGCCTCGACGCGGTCTTCGACAACGTCGGCGGCGAACAGCTCCGGGCCGCCCTCGCCGTCGCCAACCGGGGCGCCCGGGTCGCCCTCGTGGGAGCCCTGTCCGCCCAGCTCTCCCCCGGGGGCACGACCACCATCGCACTCGACCCCCTCTCGCTGCTCGCCCGCAGCATCACCCTGCGCGGCGTCGCCCTGTACGAGCACCTGGACCTCATCCCGGAGTGGAAACAGCGGTTCGGTGAGGGGCTGCGCGACGGCTCCCTCACCTTCCCGCACGCCCGGCTGCGGGGCATCGAGCAGGCACCGCGGGCACTGCGCGAGCTGACCGAGGGGCGCCATCTGGGCGCTGTGGTCGTGGAGTTGTGAGGTGACGGCAGGGGGCCGCCGGGTGAGGGCGATTCCCCTGCCGCTGTCGGCGGCCGGTTGTAGCCTGCCGGAGTGACGACCTTGCTCGGGCATCGCTCCCTCGTCCAGGAAGCCACGGCGCTGCGGACCGGCACGGACGATCCGGTCGCCGCGGCGCACCGCTCGTGCGACCGGATCGACGCCGTCGACCCGCGGGTGCGAGCCTTCGTGCCCGAAGCGGGGCGGCGTACGCGGCTCCTGGAAGCGGCGCGCACGAGGGCGGCCGATGGTGCGCGTGAGGCCGCTGGCCGGCCCGCCCTGTACGGCGTCCCCGTAGGCATCAAGGACATCGTGCACGTCGACGGACTGCCCACTCGCGCGGGCTCGGCGCTGCCGCCCGAGGTGCTCGGCGGGCCGCAGGCCACCGTCGTCGACCGGCTGTGTGCCGCCGGTGCGCTGATCGCGGGCAAGACCGTGACCGCGGAGTTCGCGGTCACCGCGCCGGGCCCCACCCGCAATCCGCACCATCTCGCGCATACACCCGGCGGTTCGAGCAGCGGGTCGGCCGCCGCCGTCGCCGCCGGGATGGTGCCACTGGCCATCGGGACGCAGACCGTCGGCTCGATGATCCGGCCCGCGGCGTACTGCGGAGTGGTCGGCTTCAAGCCGAGCTACGGGCGGATACCGGTGGCCGGGGTGATCCCCAACGCCGCGAGTTTCGACACCCTCGGCTGCTACGCCACGGACGTCGCCGGTATCGCCCTGGCGGCATCGGTGCTGGTCGACGGGTGGCGGGCACAGAAGCCGGCGGGGCACGGCCCGCGCCCCGTACTGGGCGTTCCGGTCGGCCCCTATCTGGAGCGCGCAGGCGAGGAGGCGCTGCGTGCCTTCACCGCGCAGCAGGAGGTGCTGCGGGCCGCAGGGTACGCCGTCCACGAGGTGCCGGTGATGGAGGATTTCGAGCAGATCGTGGCGCAGCTGTTCACGATGAACCGCTACGAGGTCGCCCGGGCCCACGCCGACTGGTTCGCACGCTTCGGGGACGTCTACCGCCCCGAGACCACGGCGGCCATCCGGCAGGGTCACACGATCGAGGACACCGACTACGCAGCGGCCCGACAACGGCGCGAGGCCTTCCGCGAACGCCTGGCCGCGGAGCGTGCCGCGGCCGGCATCGACCTGTGGATCGCCCCGTCCGCCACCGGTCCCGCGCCCGCCGACCTCACCACCACCGGCAGCTCGATCATGTGCCTGCCCTGGAGCAACGCCGGCCTGCCGGCCGTCAGTCTGCCTGCGGGCCATGCGGCGAACGGGCTGCCGCTCGGCCTCCAACTCGTCGGCGGTTTCGGCGCGGACGAGGAACTGTTGACCACCGCGGCCGGGGTCGAGCACGTCCTGAACGCCACGTCGGCCGCCCCGCCCCGCACCCCAGTGGTTCGGCTTCCACGAGG
>NZ_SDIG01000208.1:0-10006 GCF_004122755.1 Streptomyces sp. TM32 | reverse complement strand
GCACCCCTCTCCCCAGCTCTTCCGCCCCCGCTTCTCCGCCCCTCCGTGCACGTCCGGACGACGCCGCCGAGCCCCGGCATCCGCAGGCCCCCGACCGCGATCTCGTCGTCGTGCTCTCGCCGTTCGAGGAGCCGGGCGAGCGGATCGTCGTGGCGGCCGCACGTGCGGGCGCGCTCGGTCTGCTGGACCTCGGCCGGGACGCCGGTACGGCGCGTGCGGCGCTGGCCCGGTCGGGGCCGCTGCCGTACGGCGTGCGCATACCGGTGGGGTGTCCCTGCACCCCCGCCGACCTGCCCGACGAGGTCGACACCGTGCTGCTCGCCGATCCACGGGCGTACGCCGCGGCCGTACCGCACGACGCCGTGGCCCGGGCCCCGTTACCCACCCCGCCGGACTGGGCCGACGGCGGGCGCCGCCGCGTATGGGCCGAGGTCACCACCCCCGAGGAGGCCGCGGCGGCCTGTGCCGCCGGCGTCGGTGCGCTGGTCGCCCGCGGCCATGAGTCGGGCGGCCGGGTGGGCGAACTCACCACCTGTGTCCTGCTCCAGCGGATGCTGGCCGACCCGGCCGTGACCGTCCCCGTCCTCGCCGCCGGGGGCATCGGTCCGCACACCGCCGCCGCGGCCGTCGCCGGCGGGGCGGCCGGTGTGCTGCTCGACGCCCAGCTCGCGCTCACCACCGAGGGCGCGGACCGGCTGCCCCGGGCGGTCGCCGCCGCGATCCGGGCCATGGACGGCAGCGAGACCACGGTCGTCGCGGGCCACCGGGTCCTGCTGCGCCCCGGCTTCGCGCCGCCGGGCGCCGACGCGGCCCTCGCCCCGGACGGCGCGGGGCCCTCCGCCCAGGACCTCGGCCCCGCAGATCTCACCGGGCTCCTCGGCGCCCGTGACCTGTCCGCCCAGCTGCTCCCCATCGGCCAGGACGGGGCGTTCGCCGCCCGGCTCGCCGCGCGCCACCGCACCACCGCCGGCATCGTGCAGGCCGTACGCGCCGCCGTCACCGGCCACCTCGCGGCGGCGGCCCGCACCCGCCCGCTGGCCCGTCGCCCCGGGGCCCGGCATCTGCCCGTGGTCCAGGGGCCGATGACCCGGGTCAGTGACGAGGCCGCCTTCGCCGCCGCCGTGGCCGCCGAGGGCGGGCTGCCCTTCCTCGCCCTGGCCGTCATGGACGGCGCGCAGGTGCGCCGGTTGCTGGCCGAGACCGCCGAACGGCTGGGCGCCAAGCCCTGGGGCGTCGGCCTGCTCGGCTTCGCGCCGCCCGCGCTGCGCGCCGAACAGCTCGCCGCGGTGGCCGAGTTCGCCCCCGCCTACGCCCTGATCGCCGGCGGCCGGCCCGCCCAGGCCGCGCCCCTCGAAGCGGCCGGCACCCGGACCTACCTTCACGTCCCCTCGCCCGGCCTGCTGGAGCGCTACCTCGCGGAGGGCGCCCGCAGATTCGTCTTCGAAGGGCAGGAATGCGGGGGCCACATCGGCCCCCGGGCCAGCTTCCCGCTGTGGGAGGAGCAGATCGAGCGCCTGCTGGCACACGTCCGTGCACCCGGCGGGACGGCGCGGGAGCTGGACGTGCTCTTCGCCGGCGGCATCCACGACGCCCGCTCGGCCGCCATGGCCATGGCCGCCGCCGCCCCGCTCGCCGAACACGGCGCCACCCTCGGGGTCCTGATGGGCACCGCCTACCTCTTCACCGAGGAGGCCGTGGCCACCGGCGCGGTCCTCCCGGGCTTCCAGCAGACCGCCCTGGCCTGCGACCGGACCGTACTGCTGCGCACCGCGCCGGGCCATGCCACCCGCTGCGCCGAGACCGCCTACGCCGACGAGTTCGCGGCCGCCGAACGGCGGCTGGCCGCGGACGGCACGGACCCGCGGGCCCGCTGGGAGGAGCTGGAGCGGCGCAACCTCGGGCGGCTGCGACTCGCGAGCAAGGGCCTGCGGCACACCGACGGCGGGCGCCCCGCGCCGGTGGGGGAGCCGGAACAGCGCCGGGAGGGCCTGTACATGCTGGGCCAGGCCGCCACCACCCGCAGCGCCCCCACCACCCTCGCCGCGCTGCACCGCGAGGTGACCGACGGGGCCACCGCCCTGCTCGGCGCACGTGCGGAACAGTTCCGGCCGCCCGCCGGGCGCCCGGACCCGGAGGCGGACCCGCTGGACATCGCCATCGTCGGCATGGCCTGCTGCTTCCCCGGCGCGGCCGACACCGCCCGCTACTGGTCCCATGTCGTCCACGGCGTCGACTCCGTCACCGAGGTGCCCGCCGAGCGCTGGGACGCCGCGACCTACCACGACCCCGACCCCGCGCGGGCGGGCGAGCGCACCCCCTCGCGCTGGGGCGGCTTCCTGCCCCCGATCCCCTTCGACGCGCTCGCCCACGGCATCCCCCCGGCCTCCCTCACCGGCATCGAACCGGTGCAGCTGCTCGCCCTCGACGCGGCGGCCAAGGCCCTGGCGGACGCCGGATACGCCGAGCGGGACTTCGACCGCGCCCGCACCGGCGTCGTTTTCGGCGCGGAGGCGGGCACCGAACTCGCCGGCGCCTACGGGCTGCGCGCGCTGCACCCGGCCTACCTCGGAGCGCTGCCGCCCGCCCTCGACGCCGAACTGCCCCGGCTGACCGAGGACTCCTTCCCCGGCGTGCTCGCCAACGTCATCGCCGGGCGGATCGCGAGCCGCCTCGACCTGGGCGGCGCCAACTGCACCGTGGACGCCGCCTGCGCCTCCTCGCTCGCCGCGCTCGACCTGGCCTGCCGGCAACTGCGCGACCACGACAGCGACATGGTCCTGTGCGGCGGCGCCGATGTGCACAACGGCATCAACGACTACCTGATGTTCGCGTCCGTCCGCGCCCTGTCGCCCACCGGCCGCTGCCGCCCGTTCGACGCCGCGGCCGACGGGATCGCGCTGGGCGAGGGCGTCGGCTGCCTGGTGCTGCGGCGCCTCGCGGACGCCGAGCGGGACGGCGACCGGATCTACGCGGTCGTCAAGGCGGTCGGCACCTCCAGCGACGGACGCTCCCTCGGCCTGACCGCCCCACGGCCCGAGGGGCAGCGGCGCGCTCTGGAACGCGCCTACCGGCGAGCCGGGATCAGCCCCGCACAGGTGGGTCTCCTCGAAGCCCACGGCACCGGGACCGTCGTCGGCGACAGCACCGAACTCGCCGTCCTCACCGAGGTGTTCGACGCCGCGGGCGCGGCGCCGGGCGGCTGCTCGCTGGGTTCGGTCAAGTCGCAGATCGGGCACACCAAATGCGCGGCCGGGCTGGCCGGGCTCATCAAGGCCGCGCGCGCCGTGCACACGGGCGTGCGGCCGCCCACCCTGCATCTGACCCGCCCGGCCGCGGACGACGCCGCGGCCACCGGCCCGTTCCGCTTCGACACCGTCAGCGCCCGCCCCTGGCCGGTGCCCGTGGAGCGGCGCGTCGCCGGGGTGAGCGCCTTCGGCTTCGGCGGCACCAACTACCACGCCGTATTGGCCGGTTACGGCGGCGCGCCCGAGCCCGTGCACACCCTGGAGGACTGGCCCGCCGAACTCTTCTGCTTCCGCGGGGCCGACCGCGCCGCCGCCGTACGGGCCGTGGAGCGGCTCGCCGCGCGGCTGGCCGACAACGACGCCGCCGGCCGGCCGTGGCCGCTGCGCGACCTCGCCGCCGAGACCGCCTCGGCGCCGGGGCCGGTACAGCTCTGCGTGGTGGCCGAGGACCTCGACGACCTCGCCGGCAAACTGGCGGCGGCCCGCGGGCTCACCGCCGCCGAGGGGGTGTACCTGCGCACCCGGGACGCCGACCCCGGTCTGGTGTCCTTCCTCTTCCCCGGCCAGGGCAGCCAGCGCACCGGCATGCTGGCGGAGTTGTTCACCGCCTTTCCCGCGCTGCGCGCCCTCCTGGACGGCGCCGACCCGCGGTGGACCGCGGCCATGTTCCCGCCCGCCGCCTTCACCGCCACCGAGCGGACCGCCCAGCAGGCCGCCCTCACCGACACCCGCGTCGCCCAGCCGGCGCTCGGCCTCGCCTCCGCCGCCGCACACCGGCTGCTCACCACCCTCGGGGTGCGGCCCGACTGCACGGCGGGGCACTCCTACGGCGAACTGACCGCCCTGTGGGCCGCGGGCGCCTTCGACTCCGAGGCGCTGCTCCGGCTCAGCGCCCGCCGGGCCGACGCGATCCTCACGGCCGCCGGGGACGACCCCGGGGCGATGGCCGCCGTGGCGGCCGCGCCGGACCGGGTGGCAGAGCTGACCGGCGGCACCGGTGTCGTCGTGGCCAACCACAACGCCCCTGCCCAGAGCGTGCTCTCGGGGCCGAGGGACGCCGTGGACCGCGCCGTGGCGGCCCTGCACACGGCCGGTGTCGACGCCCGGCGGCTGCCGGTCGCCTGCGCGTTCCACAGCCCGCAGCTCGCTGCCGCCCGCACGGCGCTCGCCGCCGAACTGGACGCCACCGCGGTGTCCGCGCCCGCCTTCCCGGTCTGGTCCGGCGCCACCGCCCGCCCGTACGACGGCACGCCGGCCGCGCTGCGGAGCACCCTGGCGGGCCAGGTCGCCGCGCCGGTGCGCTTCGTGGACCAGATCGAGGACATGTACGCCGCCGGGGTGCGCACCTTCGTGGAGGCCGGCCCCGGCCGGGTCCTCACCGGGCTCGTCGGGCAGATCCTCGGCGCCCGCCCGCACACCGCCGTGCCGCTGGACGTACCGGGCGAGTCCGCGCTCGCCCGGCTGCCGCACGTCCTGGCCCGGCTCGCCGCGGCCGGGGTCCCCCTCGACCCGGAGGCCCTGTTCCACGGGCGTACGCAGATCCTGCCGGAGACCGCACCGCGCCGCCCGGGATGGCTGGTGGACGGGCACGTGGTGCGCACCGCCGACGGCGCCTTCCTGCCGGGCGGCCTGCGCCCGGCGCGGCGGGTGGACACCCCCGGGGACACCGCGGGCGCGCCGCACGAAGGGAGCGCCGCGGCCGGCGGGCCCGTCCGGCAGGATGCGGTGCTGGAGTACCTGCGGACCACGCGGGAACTCGTCGCCGCCCAACGGGACGTCGTCCTGCGCTACTTGGGGGAGAGCGAGGCATCCGGGCCGGTGCCGGTGCCGGTGCCGGCGGTGGAGCGGGCGGTGGTGCCGTCCCCCGCCCTCGCCGTGACCCAGGCCCCCGCCGAGGCCGCTGCCACGCCACCGGCGACGGCACCCGCCGAGGCCGTGCGGCTGAGCCCCGAGGAACTCCTCGACGCCGTACGGGAGATCATCCACACCCGGACCGGCTATCCGCGCGAGATGCTCGACGCCGGGCTCGACCTGGAGGCCGATCTCTCGGTGGACTCCATCAAGCGGGTGGAGATCATCGGCGCGCTGGCCGACCGGATCGGACTGCCGCAGGACGCCGGCGGGGCCACGGAATCGGCGGTGGAACAGCTCGCCCGGGTCAAGACCATCAGCGGCATCGTCGACTGGATCGCCGCCGCGCGCGCCGAGCCCGCACCGGCCGCCGGGTCGCCCGGGCCCGCACCGAGGACGCCCGCACCGGCGGTGCCCACCGCTCCTCCCGCCCCGCGCGGCACCGTGGGCCCTGCCGGACCGGACGAACCCGGAGGCGGCCCGGCCCCGTTGCCCCCGACCCGCTCCCTGGTCCGGGCCGTCCCCCTCGGCCCGCCCGCCGGCCGGCCGCCCGCCGAGGTGGTGGCCGGACTCGACTTCGCCGTGGTCGAGGACGGCCAGGGAGTGGCGCTGGCCCTCACCGCCCTCCTGGAGAGCCATGGCGCACGGGTGCGTACCGTCCCCGCCGAGCGGCTGGCCGGTCTCACCGGAGACGGGATCGCCGGAGTGGTGGACCTCAGCGCGCTGCGGGCCGGCCACGGAGCCGTCCTGCCCGGTCAGTACGCCGCCCTGCGCGGCGCACTGACCGGCGGGAGCCGGTGGCTGCTGCTGGCCACCGCGGCCGGCGGCACCTTCGGCCAGGACGCCGCCGGCGACGCCCCCGACCCGCTGCCCGGCGCCGGGCTGCGCGGCTTCGCCCGGACGGCCGCCCTCGAATACCCCGACGTCCTGATCCGCGCCGTGGACATCGACCCCAAGGACCGCCCCGAACGGATCGCCGCGCAGCTCCTCGCCGAACTGTGCGCCCCCGGCGAGCCGGTCGTCGTCGGCCACGCCCGGGGCGCCCGTACCACCCTGCGCGCCGTCCCCGTACCGCTGCCCCACGACGGCACCGCCACCGGCCGCCCCCCGCTCGGCCCCGGCTCCGTGGTGCTGCTGACCGGCGGAGCCCGCGGGATCACCGCCCGTACGGCGCTCGCCCTGGCCCGTGCCCACGGTTGTCACGTCGAACTCCTGGGACGCACGCCCCTGGAGGACACCCCCGAGGACCCGGCACTCGCGCACGCCCACGACCGCATCGCCCTGCGTGCCGCGCTGATCGCCCAGGGTCTGCGCCGGCCCGCCGAGATCGAGGCGGCGGCCGGTCGGGTGCTGGCCCGGCGCGAGATCACCGGCACCCTCGCCGTCCTGGAACCGCTCGCCGCCTCCGTGCGTTACCACGCCGCCGACGTCACCGACGAGAGCGCCGTACGCGCCGTGGTGCACGACATCCTGGCCCGGCACGGCCGCCTCGACGGGATCGTGCACGGCGCGGGCACCCTGGAGGACAAGCTGCTGCGGGACAAGGACCCGGCCTCGTTCGCCCGGGTCTTCGCCACCAAGGTCGACGGCGCCCGCCATCTGCTGTCGGCCGCCGGCGAGGACACCGGATTCCTCGTCCTCTTCGGCAGCGTCGCCGGGGTCTTCGGCAACCGCGGCCAGGCCGACTACGCCGCCGCCAACGACGCCCTGGACACTCTCGCCGTGGCCTGGTCGGCCCGGGCGCCCGGCCGCGTCCTCGCCGTCGACTGGGGACCCTGGGCCGCCACCGGCGGCGGCATGGTCACCGAGGAACTGGAGCGCGCCTACGCCCGCCGCGGTGTCGCGCTCCTGGATCCCGACGCCGCGGCCGCCGCCCTCCTGGACGAGCTGGCGCGGGGCACCGCGGCCCAGGTCGTGCTGGCGGCGGAGGCCGACGGCCGGGCGGCGCACGATGACTGAGGCCCCGCCCTGGCCCGTCGGGTCCGGTGCCGCCGGACCCCGGCGCTCCAGGCCCCGGCCCACCGACGCCGCGATCGTCGGCATGGGAGCGCTCTTCCCCGGCGCCGGCGACCTCGCCGCCTATTGGCGCAACCTGGTGGCCGGTACGGACTGCATCACCGACGTGCCGCCCGGCCGCTGGGACCCGGAGGTCTACTACGACCCGCACGGCGCCGAGGGCCCCGCCCGCAGCGACCGCTTCTACTGCCGGCGGGGCGGCTTCCTGGACGAGTTGGCCGTCGTCGACCCCACCCGCTTCGGCATCATGCCCGCCGCGGTCCCGGGAGCCGAGCCCGATCAGCTGCTCGCCCTGCGGGTGATCGCCGACGCCATCGCCGACGCGGGCGGCCAGGAGCGGCTGCCCGCCGACCGCTCCCGTATCGGCGTCATCCTCGGCCGCGGCGGCTACATGGGCGTGGCCACCGCCCGCCTCGACCAGCGGGTCCGTACGGCCCATCAGCTCGCCGCCACCCTGCGCGAACTCGCCCCGGAACTGGGGGAGGAGAAGATCACGGCCGTCCGGGAGGCCTTCCGGGCGAGCCTGGGGCCCGAGGCGCCGGAGGCCTCCATCGGCCTGGTCCCCAGCTTCACCGCCGCCCGGACCGCCAACCGGCTGGACTTCCGCGGCCCCGCCTACACCCTCGACGCGGCCTGCGCCTCCTCCCTGCTGGCCGTGGCGCAGGCCGTCGATCTGCTGGCCGCCGGCCGCTGCGACCTCATGGTCGCCGGAGCCGTGCACCACTGCCACATCGCCACCCTGTGGAGCGTTTTCACCCAGCTGCGCGCGCTCAGCCCCAGCCAGCACATCCGCCCCTTCGACCGCCGGGCCGACGGGACCCTGCTGTCCGAAGGCACCGGTGTCGTCCTGCTGAAGCGGCTGGCCGACGCCGAGCGCGACGGGGACCGGGTGTACGCGGTGATCCGCGGGGTGGGGGTGGCGGGGGACGGGCGTACCGCAAGCCTGATGAGTCCCGAGGTCGAGGGCCAGGTCCAGGCGCTGGCGCAGGCCTGGCACGGTGCGGGTCTCGACCCGGCGGCCCCCGGAGCGCTCGGGCTGCTGGAGGCGCACGGCACCGGGACCCCGGTGGGTGACCGCACCGAACTGGCCACCCTGGCCAGGGTGTTCGGGCCGCCCGGGGCGGGCCGGGCGCCGGTCGGCCTGGGCTCGGTGAAGTCGATGCTCGGCCACACCATGCAGGCCGCCGGCATCGCCGGACTGATCAAGGCCGCCCTCGCCGTCCACCACCGCACCCTGCCGCCGACCCTGCACCTCGACGACCCGCACGAGGACCTGGCACGCACCCGTATGCGGCCGGTCACCGCGGCCGAACCCTGGGACGCCGGACCGGCGCCACTGCGGGCGGGCGTCAACGCCTTCGGCTTCGGCGGGATCAACGCCCACGCCGTCCTGGAGGAAGCACCGGGAGCACCAGGAGGACCGGGAGGACCGGGAGGACGCAGCCCCGACGCGCCGCCCGTGCGCCGGAGCTCCCCGTTGTGGACGGCGGAGCCGGAGCGCACCTACTGGCTCACCGCGGACACCCCCGGGGAACTCGCCGAGGAATTACGGAGGGTGGGGGAGCGGGGCGCGGACGCGGACACCGGCGTCCCCGCGCATCACCGTCCCTGCCGGCTCGCGCTGCCCGACCCCACCCCGCGGCGCCGTGCCCTGGCCACCAAGATCCTCGCGCGCGCCCTGCCCTGGCGCGGCCGCGGCGAGGTGTGGTTCACCCCGACTCCCTTCTTCGGGCCGTACGCAGCGGATCCGGGAGCCCGGCTCGCGTTCCTCTTCCCGGGGCTGGAGGCCGAGTTGCCGCCCTCGGTGGACGGGATCGCCGACCTGCTGACGCTGCCCCGGCCCCGGGTCACCGGCGGCGCGGGACTGGTCGAGCGGGCCGTCGACACCCTCACCACCGGACGGCTGCTCGCCCGCGCGCTGCGCGAACTGGGCATCGTCCCCGATCTGCTGGCGGGCCACAGCCTCGGCGAATGGACCGCGATGGTGGTCGCCGGCATGTATCCGCCGCAGGCCGTGGACGCCTTCCTCGGCTCGCTGCGGCCCACCTCGCTCGCCGTACCCGACCTGGTCTATGCGGCCCTGGGCTGCGGCGCCGCACAGGCGGCCGCGGCGCTGGCGGGGCTGGACCGGGTCGCGGTCAGCCACGACAACTGCCCGCACCAGTCGGTGATCTGCGGGGACCCCGGGCAGCTGACCGAGGCCGTGCGCAGACTCGCGGAGCAGGGCGTACACGCCCAGGAGATGCCCTTCCGGTCCGGCTTCCACACGCCGATGTGGGCGCCCTACCTGGACCAGGTGGGCGCCGCGTTCGACGCGCTGCCGCAACGGGATCCGCAGCTCCCCGTGTGGTCGGCCACCACGGTCGCCACGTTTCCCGAAGACCCGCCCGCGGTACGCCGGTTGGTGCTGCGCCACCTGCTGGAGCCGGTCCGCTTCCAGGAGCTGACCAGGCGACTGTACGAGACGGGCGTACGCGCCTTCGTCCAGGTCGGCGCCGGCAGCCTCACCGGGTTCGTGGCCGACACCCTCCACGGACAGGACCATCTCGCCGTCGCGGCGGCCGGCTCCGGCGACGCCGGAACGGCACCGCTGCGCCGGCTGGCCGCCGCCCTGTGGGCCGAGGGGCTGAACCCGCGCTGGGACCGACTGGCGGGCCGGGGCGGGATCGCCCCGCCGGCCGCCGTGTCGCGCGCCACCGCGGCGTTCGCGGAGCCCGCGGGGGCGGCCACCGTGCCGTCCGTGGGGCCGGCAGCCGTCCCGTCCGCGGCGCCCGCCACCGTCCCGGCAGCACCCGGCCCGCCGGTCCGGCTGGACCTCGGCTCGCCGCTGGTCCGCCTGGGGGAGACGGTGTCGAAGACGGGGATTTTCGCGCCCGCGGGCCCACCCCCACCCC
>NZ_SDIG01000207.1:0-10086 GCF_004122755.1 Streptomyces sp. TM32 | reverse complement strand
CCCCCTCCCTCCCCACCTCAAAGTCACCTTCTACCCCCGCCCGCGCACCTAGGCTGGCCTTCATCGAGCAGGTGCACTCAACCCCCTTTCTCAGCACCGCAGTTACGGGAAACCCATGGATCCCACGCCCATCCTCGCCCGCCTCAGCCCGCAGGCCCTCGGTCCGCTGGTCCGCCGGCTCTTCCTCCCCGACGGGCCGTGCGCCGAGCCGACCGACCGGCCCGTACCGCTCGCCCGGCTGCTCTCCTTCACCGGCGAGAAGCCGGCCCTGACCGAGCGTGCGCTCTCCGGCGTCGCCGCGGCGCTCGTCGAGCAGGCCTCGGTCGGCCCGGCCGGGGACGTGGACCAGGCCCTGGCCACCGCCCTGACCGGCACCCTGCGGGCGCTGGCCGACACCGGGATGGACGACACCGACGCGGTCCGCCTGCTGCCCGCCGCATTCGCCCGCCGGCTGTGCGAGGCCGTGCCCGGGGCCACTCGCGGCCTGACCCCCGACGCGGCTCAGCTGCACGGTCTGCTGCTGGACGTCGCGGCCCTGCATATCCTGCACTTCCTCACCCGGCGCTCGCCGTACGTGGCACACACACTCGCCGAGCAGACCCGTACCCTCGCCGGACTGATCGACGGCCACGGCAGCGCCGTCCCGCGCACCCCGCCGCCCGCCCCGGAGGACGCGGCCTCCCAGGACGCCGCCTTCGAGGCGCGCTACGCCCGGGCCACCGCCGCCCTCCACAACCACCTCACGATCTTCGGCATCGATCTCGCCCACTCCCCCGACAGCTGGCCGCTGGACGCCGCCTACCTGGGGCTCCAGTGCGAGCCCGGCCCCCAGGACGGCGAGGCCGCGGCTCCGGGCGCCGGCGGGCAGGACGACCCGCCGGTCCCCGCCGAACAGGCGCTGTCCGGCCGCGACAAGGTCCTGGTGCGCGGGGTGGCCGGGTCGGGCAAGACCACGCTGTTGCAGTGGCTGGCCGTCGCCACCGCCCGCGGGGAGCTGCCCGGGACGCTGGCGGAGCTGCGCGGCCGGGTGCCCTTCCTGCTGCCCGTACGCCGCTTCGCCCGGTCCGGCCTGCCCACCCCCGGAACGTTCCTCGGCGCCGTCGGCCATCAGGAGGCCGAGGACGCGCCGGCCGGCTGGACGGAGCGGGTGCTCGGCGCGGGCCGGGCGCTGCTGCTGATCGACGGGATCGACGAGGCCCCCGAGAGCGACCGCGAGGAGGTGCGCCGCAAGCTCGTCGCTTGGACCGCGCGCTATCCCGGCAACGTCTGGATCGTCACCTCCCGGCCGTCCGCCGTGCCCGGCAACTGGCTGGCCGGCGAGGGGTTCAGCGAGCTGTCGCTGGCCCCGATGAACCGCGAGGACGTCGCCGCGTTCATCCACCGCTGGCACCGTGCCGCGGCCCAGCAGCGCCCGGCCGACCTCGACCGGCTCGGCCATTACGAACGGACCCTGCTCAATGCCGTACGGATCACCCGCGATCTGGGGCGGCTGGCGACCAATCCGCTGATGTGCGGGCTGCTGTGCGCCCTGCACCGCGACCGTCGCGGCTATCTGCCGCACGGCCGCAAGGAGCTCTACGACGCGGCGCTGTCGATGCTGCTGGAGCGCCGGGACCGGGAGCGGGCGATGGTGCCCGTCGACGGTGTCGAGCTGACCCGGCAGCCCAAGATCCAGCTGTTGCAGAAGCTGGCCCACTGGATGCTGGTCAACGGCCGTTCGGAGATCGACCGGGCGACCGCGGTCGCCACGCTCGCCCGGCATCTGCCCGCGATCCCGGCCGCGGCCCGCCAGGGCGGCCCCGAGGAGGTCTTCCGGCACCTGCTCAACCGCACCGGGCTGCTGCGCGAGCCCACCCCCGGCACCGTCGACTTCGTCCACCGCACCTTCCAGGACTACCTCGCCGCCCGCGCGACCGTGCAGCGGCACGATTTCGGGCTGCTCCTCGACCATGCCCACCACGACGACTGGGAGGACGTGATCCGGATGGCCGTGGCGCTGGCCCGCCCCGACGAGTGCGCGGCCCTCCTGGACGGGCTGCTCGCCCCGCACCCGGGCGTACGCGCTGCCGAGGCCCGGCACCGCAAGCTGCTGGCGGCGGCCTGTCTGGAGCATGCGGCCGAGCTGGATCCGGCGGTCCGGGCGCGGGTCCGGCGCTTCACCCGCGACATGGTGCGGCCCAGCACCCCGGCCGCGGCCCGTGCCCTGGGCTGGATCGGGCCGATCGTGCTGGAAATGCTCCCCGACCCCACCCACGTCCCCGACAGCGAGGCCTACCTCCTCGCGATCACCGCCACCTCGATCGCCGACGACATGGCGATCGACTATCTGACGGGCCTGCGCGAGCGGGCGCATCACGACATCCGCGCACAGCTCGCCGGGGCCTGGCGGCGCCATGACACCGCCCGCTACGCCCGCGAGATCATCGCCCACCTCGATCCGGCCGAGCTGTACTTTCCGGTGTCCGACCTGGCGGAACTGCATGCACTGCGCCGGCTGGGCGGCCGCCCGCATCTGCAGATCGCCGGGCCTTTCACCCCCGACCAGCTCATCGAGGGCATCGCCCCGGCCGAGGGCCTGACCCGGCTGTGGCTCGCCTACGATCTGGGCGTTTCCCTGGAATGGCTCTCCGCCTTTCCGGAACTGGACACCCTGCGGATCGGCCGTCGTATTCCGCCGGTGCGCGGCGTTCCCGACGGTATTCGCCTCGTGCAGATGTAGCGGGTAGCGGGCGGATACCGGTCCCGTCGGCAGAGCCGGCCGAAAACAGCCATGTGAATGGGGGCGCTGCCTTTCCGGGCACACACCACAACGGCACTGCCCCGGAACCGTGAGAAACGGTTCCGGGGCAGTGCCCTGTGCGAGAGGGACGCGCGGCGCGCGGTGCTTACGCGTCCTTGCTCAGGTTGGGGCCCGAGCCGCCGGTCGCGGACTCGATCGGCGGGGCGTCGGGCAGCGCCGACTTCTCCTCGCCGCGGAAGGTGAACTTGGCGGTCTCACCCTCGCCCTCGGTGTCGACGACCACGATGTGACCGGGACGCAGCTCGCTGAAGAGGATCTTCTCCGAGAGGGCGTCCTCGATCTCACGCTGGATCGTGCGGCGCAGCGGACGGGCGCCGAGCACCGGGTCGTACCCGCGCTTGGCCAGCAGCGACTTCGCCTCGCCGCTGAGCTCGATGCCCATGTCGCGGTCCTTGAGCCGCTCGTCCACCTTGGCGATCATGAGGTCGACGATCTGGATGATGTCGTCCTCGGTCAGCTGGTGGAAGACGACGGTGTCGTCGACACGGTTGAGGAACTCGGGGCGGAAGTGCTGCTTGAGCTCTTCGTTGACCTTGTTCTTCATCCGCTCGTAGCTGGACTTGGTGTCGCCCTGGGCCGCGAAGCCGAGGTTGAAGCCCTTGGAGATGTCCCGGGTGCCGAGGTTGGTCGTCATGATGATGACCGTGTTCTTGAAGTCCACGACCCGGCCCTGGGAGTCGGTCAGGCGACCGTCCTCCAGGATCTGCAGCAGCGAGTTGAAGATGTCCGGGTGGGCCTTCTCGACCTCGTCGAAGAGCACGACGGAGAACGGCTTGCGGCGCACCTTCTCGGTGAGCTGGCCGCCCTCTTCGTAGCCGACGTAGCCGGGAGGCGAACCGAACAGCCGTGAGACCGTGTGCTTCTCGCTGAACTCCGACATGTCGAGGGAGATCAGCGCGTCCTCGTCGCCGAACAGGAACTCCGCCAGCGTCTTGGACAGCTCGGTCTTACCGACACCGGACGGGCCGGCGAAGATGAACGAGCCACCGGGACGCTTGGGGTCCTTCAGGCCGGCACGGGTACGGCGGATGGCCTGGGAGAGCGCCTTGATGGCGTCCTTCTGGCCGATGACGCGCTTGTGCAGCTCGTCTTCCATCCGCAGCAGCCGGGAGGACTCCTCCTCGGTGAGCTTGAAGACCGGGATGCCGGTGGCCGTCGCCAGGACCTCGGCGATCAGCTCCTCGTCCACCTCGGCGACGACGTCCATGTCGCCGGCCTTCCACTCCTTCTCCCGCTTCGCCTTGGCGGCCAGGAGCTGCTTCTCCTTGTCGCGCAGGCCCGCGGCCATCTCGAAGTCCTGCGAGTCGATCGCGGACTCCTTCTCCCGGCGCACATCGGCGATCTTCTCGTCGAATTCGCGCAGGTCCGGCGGCGCGGTCATCCGGCGGATACGCATCCGGGAACCGGCCTCGTCGATCAGGTCGATCGCCTTGTCCGGCAGGAAGCGGTCGGAGATGTAGCGGTCGGCGAGGGTGGCCGCGGCGACCAGCGCGGAGTCCGTGATGGAGACGCGGTGGTGCGCTTCGTAGCGGTCCCGCAGACCCTTGAGGATCTCGATCGTGTGCGGCAGCGACGGCTCCGCGACCTGGATCGGCTGGAAGCGGCGCTCCAGGGCCGCGTCCTTCTCCAGGTGCTTGCGGTACTCGTCGAGCGTGGTGGCACCGATGGTCTGCAGCTCGCCTCGCGCCAGCATGGGCTTGAGGATGCTCGCGGCGTCGATCGCGCCCTCGGCGGCGCCCGCACCCACCAGGGTGTGGAGCTCGTCGATGAACAGGATGATGTCGCCGCGGGTGCGGATCTCCTTGAGGACCTTCTTCAGGCGCTCTTCGAAGTCACCCCGGTAGCGGGAGCCGGCGACCAGGGCACCGAGGTCGAGGGTGTAGAGGTGCTTGTCCTTGAGGGTCTCGGGCACCTCGCCCTTGACGATGGCCTGCGCCAGGCCCTCGACGACCGCCGTCTTGCCGACGCCGGGCTCGCCGATGAGGACCGGGTTGTTCTTGGTACGGCGGGACAGCACCTGCATGACCCGCTCGATTTCCTTCTCGCGCCCGATGACCGGGTCGAGCTTGGTCTCGCGAGCGGCCTGCGTCAGGTTGCGGCCGAACTGGTCCAGGACGAGGGACGTCGAGGGCGTGCCCTCGGCGGGGCCGCCGGCCGTGGCGGCTTCCTTGCCCTGATAGCCGGAGAGCAGCTGGATGACCTGCTGCCGCACCCGGTTGAGATCGGCGCCCAGCTTCACCAGGACCTGGGCGGCGACACCCTCGCCCTCGCGGATCAGGCCGAGCAGGATGTGCTCCGTACCGATGTAGTTGTGGCCGAGCTGGAGGGCCTCGCGGAGCGAGAGCTCCAGGACCTTCTTGGCACGGGGGGTGAAGGGAATGTGCCCGGACGGGGCCTGCTGGCCCTGCCCGATGATCTCCTCCACCTGCTGGCGGACCGCCTCGAGCGAAATCCCGAGGCTCTCCAGGGCCTTAGCGGCGACACCCTCACCCTCATGGATCAGGCCCAGGAGAATGTGCTCGGTGCCGATGTAGTTGTGGTTGAGCATCCGGGCTTCTTCCTGAGCCAGGACGACAACCCGCCGCGCGCGGTCGGTGAACCTCTCGAACATCGTTAATCGCTCCTCAGAGCGGTCAGGCAGTTAGGGGTCGGTCCCCTCCCTGTCCTTCCGCATGCTAGTCCCGCGGGGCGGGACAGCTCATTCCAACTGCCGACACCCGTCCGGATCACCCCCGCTCCGGCGGGGAAATTTACTGCCGAACAGCTGACATCTGCTCCAACTCGATGGTGCGAGACGATGTTCCCGCAGGCCAGGCATATACGCCCTCTGCCACTACGCCCGTGGCGAACGCGCCGTGTACCGACACGCCGTCCGCCGTCGGCCACCAGCCGGGGCGGAACGCCTCGGGCGCCGGTCACACGGTCTCTTCCCACTGAGACTGTCTTACCCGCTGCCACTGACACTCCATGCGGCATCAGCCGCTTCCATCCGCTACGGGCGAACATCTGCACGCCGTCACCGGCTCCGCCGCACCCCACACCCGGAAACGGAACGTATCCGAACCTCTACACAGCGTAACTTCAGCCGTAACTTCCTGAGTGTTCGGGAGTTGCACCGGGCATGGCCCGCGTGCTTCCGCGCCCCCGCAGCCCCCTCGCCACCGTCCGCCGGTGGTACGAGGAGGAAATGGGCTGGCCGACCACCGGAACGGAACCGGTGGAACTGCTGACGGGGCTGCGTTTCGACGTCCTGGAGATGCCCGCCTGTGCGGGGTACGCCGTACTGCGCCGGCTGCGGTGCACCGGACCGGTGGCACTGCTTCGGACCGGACGCGACGGGAATCGGCCGGGTAATCGGCCGAAATTGCTCATCTTCATCGCAGCCGGCGGCGCCGAGGAACTCCCAGGAATCCTGGAATGGCTGGAGTGGGGCGCGCTCGCGCCGGATCTCACGGCGCGTGGGACCGGAGACCGGATGCCCGCACCGGCGTTCCCCACTGGTCCAGCACTGTCATACGGATTCGGCTCGCGGGAGGCCGCGGGATGGGTGCGGCCTCCCCGACCCGAGTACGAGGCGGAGAATTCCCTGCCCACCACGGGGCCGGGAGCAGGAATCGGGGACGTCGGGGGCGCCCCCGACCTCGTACGTCTCGTGAGCGCGGCGGCCACCGAGTGCCACCGTGCCCGGTTGTTGCATGCTGGTAATGCCCAAACGGACCGCGCGAACGCCGATCAGCCGTTGGCCTTCTCGAATGCCTCGCGAATGTCGGCGGGCACCCGGCCACGGTCATTGACGTTGTAGCCGTTCTCCTTCGCCCACGCGCGGATCTTCGCGGTGTCCTGGCTGCCACCGGAAGCCGCCGCACGGGACTTGCCACGACCGGAAGAAGCGCGGCCACCGGTACGGCGGCCCGCCTTCACGAAGTCGGCAAGCGACTCGCGAAGCTTCTGGGCGTTGCTGTCGGAGAGGTCGATCTCGTAGGACTTGCCGTCGAGAGCGAACGTCACGGTCTCGTCCGCCTCGCCACCGTTGAGGTCATCGACAAGAAGAACCTGAACCTTCTGTGCCACCGGTTTCCCTTTCATCGAATGCGGATTACGACGGAAAGCAAACCGCTTTTCCGGGAAAAACACAAACCCTTGGGTAGGGTTCACTTGCCCGCAGACCGGGGAACGCATGCTTCCGTACCCATGAGATAGGGGAGCGATTCGGACATAGAACACTCATCACAGGTGCAGAAGCATCCGGCTGTTACCCAGGGTGTTGGGCTTCACTCGTTCGAGGCCCAGGAACTCCGCAACGCCCTCGTCATAGGAACGCAGCAGCTCACTGTAGACATCACCGTCTACCGGGGCATCGCCGATCTCCACGAAGCCGTGCTTGGTGAAGAAGTCGACTTCGAAGGTGAGACAGAAAATGCGCCGCACTCCCAGCCAGCTCGCGGTGCGCAGCAGCTTGTCCAGGACCTGGTGGCCGACACCCGACCCCTTCAGCCGCGGATCCACCGCCAGAGTGCGGACCTCCGCCAGGTCTTCCCACATGACGTGGAGCGCTCCGCAGCCGACGACCTCGGCGTCTTCGTCGCGCTCGGCGACCCAGAACTCCTGGATGTCCTCGTAAAGCGTGACGGTGGCTTTGTCGAGCAGGATCCCGTCACGTGAGTAGGCGTCGATGAGGCGGCGTACGGCGGGAACATCGCTGGTCCTGGCGCGGCGCACGGTGAGGCCTTTTGAATGCGGAGGCATGCCGGGACGCTATCGCCCCTTGCCGGTGGCGTTCGCCCCGGGTTCATCCCCTTCGGTGGATCCGGCTTCCCCGGCCCCTTGCGGCCCCGCTTCCGCTTCGCCTTCTTCCGCCGGCGCGGCCTCTTGCGCCTGTTGTTCCGCGCCTTCCGCCGGTTCGTCGACTTCCACCATCCGCACGGCATCGCGCAAGGCCTGGCGCTGTTCCGGCGACATCATGCCGAAGAAGGCCACAAGGGCGGCCGCGGGGTTGTCACTGGCGGACCATGCCTCGTTCATCAGTGCGGCCGCGTAGGCGGCGCGAGTGGAGACCGCCTCATATCGATAGGCGCGGCCTTCTGCTTCGCGGCGCACCCAGCCCTTCTGATGGAGGTTGTCCAATACGGTCATGACCGTTGTGTAGGCGATGGACCGTTCCTTCTGGAGATCTTCCAGGACTTCTCGAACGGTGACTGGGCGGTTCCACTCCCAGACCCGCGTCATGACCGCGTCTTCCAGATCACCCAAGCGTCTCGGCACACAAGAAGAATAGTGGGAGATGTCGTGAATGCCCGTTGATCTCGTGGCGTTTGTGCCGGAAAAAGGACATACGACCCGGGATGGTCATTCCCGGGTCGTAGTGCGCGCGGACCGCCGAAAGGCTGCAGGGCTCAGGCGCCGTGCGCCTTGGGCTCCTGGGCGGCGGATTCGGCGCGGGCCAGCAGGGCGTCCGCGGCGGCGTCCTCCTTGGACTTGTTCGCCCCGCCCTGGCTCTTGACCATGGTCACGATCAGAGCGGTGAAGGCCACGGCCATCACCACGGGCGGGAGCAGCGCTGCGACGTAATCCATGCCGTTCGGCCTCCTTGAAGGATGTGACCCTTCGAGGGTACGCAGCGCTCAGGCCGTGCGGCTCTCGGGGGGCGGGGCGGGCTTGCGGCGGGGCGGGAAGACCTCGCCCGGCGTCGGGATCGGCCGGCCCGGCCGGGGCTCCTTCGGATGCGGCGCGGGCGCGGGCGCGGGTTCCGGCTTGCGCTCCGGCTCCGGCTCCCGCTCCGGCTCGCGCTCCCGCCCGCCGAGGGTGGCCGAGCGGCCGCCTGGGAGCGCGCGGAGCCGGGCCCGTACGGAGTGCTCGGCCAGCTGCTCGCAGTGCCGCAGCAGGGCCCTGCGGCGCTCGCATTCGGCCATCGTGGCGGGCAGGGCGCACAGCGAGCGCAGGGCGGCGAGGTCGTCGGGGCCGGGGACGTGGCCGGCGGCCAGCGCCTCGGTCAGCTGGGCGAGGTAGCCGACCGCCGAGCCGGGCAGGGCCGCGCGGTAGCGGTCGAGGTCGGCGAGGAGGAAGGCGCGCAGCCGGCCGCCTTCGCGGACCGCCTCGTCCACCGCCTCGGCCAGCCGGAGATATTCCTGGATGTCCTGTGACCACTCGGGCCCGAGGGCCGGGAGCGGGGCAGGGTGGGACGTCGTCTCAAGGGCATGGGCGAGGGCGCGACGGAGCACACGCAACTCATCGGCGCTGAACGCCATGCCGCCGCGGGTTCCGTTTGGCATTGGCATATAGCGACTTTACGACCGTTTTCGACAAAAGCCGCTTAATTCGTGAACGGTGGCGCGGCAGCGAGCCGCGCCACCGGGTGCATGGCGTCGAGCAGGGCGGCAAGGGCCGGTCGGTGCCCCAAGGCGGAGACGGGCGCGGCACCCGCTACGAGCGGGCGATGTTGCGCTCGTAGACCAGCCGCAGACCGATGAGGGTGAGCCACGGCTCGTGCGCGTCGATCACCGACGACTCGCCGAGCACCATCGGGGCCAGCCCGCCGGTGGCGATCACGGTCACCTCTTCCGGGTCCTCGGCCAGCTCCCGTGCCATCCGCTGCACCACACCGTCGACCTGGCCCGCGAAGCCGTAGAGGATGCCGGACTGCATGGCCTCGACGGTGTTCTTGCCGATGACGCTGCGCGGCCGGGCCAGTTCGATCTTGCGGAGCTGGGCGCCCTTGACGCCCAGCGCGTCGACGGAGATCTCGATGCCCGGCGCGATCACGCCGCCGACGTACTCGCCGCGCGCGCTGACCGCGTCGAAGGTGGTGGCCGTACCGAAGTCGACGACCACCGCGGGGCCGCCGTAGAGCTCGACGGCCGCCAGGGCGTTGATGATCCGGTCGGCGCCGACCTCCTTGGGGTTGTCCATGAGGATCGGCACGCCGGTCTTGACGCCGGGCTCCACCAGGACGGCCGGGACGTCGCCGTAGTAGCGGCGGGTGACCTCGCGCAGCTCGTGCAGGACGGAGGGCACCGTCGAGCAGATGGAGATGCCCTCGATGCCGTCGCCCAGGTCGTCGCCGAGCAGCGGATGCATCCCCATCAGGCCCTGGAGGAGGACGGCGAGCTCGTCGGCGGTGCGACGGGCGTCGGTGGAGATCCGCCAGTGCTCGACGATCTCCTCGCCGTCGAAGAGGCCGAGGACGGAGTGGGTGTTACCCACGTCGATGGTCAGGAGCATGCTGCACACCGCCTCGGGGTCACGCCAGGCACGGACGGCTCGCCTGGGGTGGTGGATGGGGCGACGGG
>NZ_SDIG01000206.1:0-10091 GCF_004122755.1 Streptomyces sp. TM32 | reverse complement strand
CTCGCCGTCCGCTCCGGTGCCGGGCTGACCGCCTGGGAGCTGACACCGGCCCTGGTCCTGGTGGGCGTGGGGGACGAATCGGGGGCGGACTGGATCACCACCCCCCTCACCGCGGACCTGCTGCGCGGCGCGCTCGACCTGGAGCGCACCGAGCACGGTCTGCTGCCGCACCGGCTGCCCGCCCGGGCCCGCGCGCAGTGCGCCGACGGGCAGCTGGCCATGGCGGAGGCCCAGCCCTCCGGTGTACGGCTGGTGTTCCGTACCCGGGCCACCGCCGTCGAGCTGGACACGCTCCGCACCAAGATTGACTACCTGGGCGCCCCGCCCCGTCCGGACGGCCGGTACGACCTGCTCGTCGACGGCCGCCTGGCCGGCCAGGCCGGCGTGACCGGCGGCAACGTCCTGACGGTGGACCTGATGACCGGGTCCGCGGAGACCCGGCTCGGCCCGGTCGGCACCGTTGGGTTCACCGATCTGCCCGACCGGCTGAAGGACGTCGAGATCTGGCTGCCGTACAACGAGGTCACCGAGCTGGTCGCGCTGCGCACGGACGCCCCCGTCGAGGCCGTGCCGCTGGGGGGCCGCACGGTGTGGTTGCACCACGGCAGTTCGATCAGTCACGGCTCCAACGCGGCGAGCCCCACCACGATCTGGCCGGCGCTCGCTGCTTCCCTCGGCGGCGTGGAGCTGATCAACCTCGGTCTGGGCGGAGGTGCCCTGCTCGATCCGTTCACCGCCCGCGCCCTGCGGGACACCCCCGCGGACCTGATCAGCATCAAGATCGGCATCAACCTGGTCAATGCCGATCTGATGCGGCTGCGTGCCTTCACCCCGGCCGTGCACGGCTTCCTCGACACCATCCGGGAGGGGCACCCCGACACACCGCTGCTGGTCGTCTCGCCCCTCCACTGCCCCCTGCACGAGGACACCCCTGGCCCGTGCATCCCGGACTTCAGCAAACTCAGCACCGGGACACTGCAGTTCACGGCCATGGGCGACCCCGCGGAGCGAGCCGCCGGGAAGCTGACGCTCGGCGTCATCCGTACGGAGCTCGCCCGCCTCGTGAAGCAGCGGGCGGCCGACGACCCGCATCTGCACTACCTCGACGGCCGCGCCCTCTACGGCGAGGCGGACTTCGCCGAGCTGCCGCTGCCCGATCAGCTCCACCCGGACGCCGCCACCCACCGCCGCCTCGGCACACGCTTCGCCGAGCTGGCCTTCGGCACCGGCGGCCCCTTCGCCACCCGGGAGGCCCGAGGCGTCGGACGCGCCCCAGGTGTCGGACGCGCCCCAGGTGGTGGACGCGCCTGAGGTGTCGGACGCGCCTATCCGGCGGTCAGCGGACCAGCCCTGCCTGGCTGAGCGCGCTGTCCACCAGGTCTGCGCAGTGGTTCAGCTTGTTCCGGATCCGTAGCGTGCCGGCCGGGGCTCCGTTCGGGGTGGGAAGTCCGAGGCCGTGGACCACGGCTTCCATGACGAGCCGGTCGTGCTGAACGGCCAGGTTCATGCGGAGTTTGAAGGGGACGGCCAAGCCGCGGATCTCTTTTCCGCCCTCGTGCACCTCTGCGCTGCTGTCGGTCTGCGACACCCACCGGTAGCCGTGCCGCTCCAGCGCCGCGCGGGCGATACCCAGGGCCTCCTGCGGCTCGGCTCCAGGCGTCAGTGATATCTCTCGGTTGCGCACAAACCCTCCGTCTACTGGTCAGCTCCGCCTGCGAATTCGCTCACTCGCTGATTCGCACATTCGCTGATTCACTCGTACCGTGCGATGCCGCTTTTCGCGCCGGGGCGTACATCCGACAGGTGTTCAGGGGCCGCTCGCGACATCTGCGGTCGGGGCACGTCCGGCACGACGGAGGTCCGGCGTCCGGGCACCGATCCCGGCTGGAGGCCGAGGGACGGAGGCTTTTTGAACGCCTTCCAGCTCCATGTGAAGCCTACGGCGCACCCCTTAGGTGATTCCCTAAAGCGGGCCGTTGAACAATGCAGACGAGTACTGCTTGCCTGGATTGTGCGTTTCGCTCTGCACACAGCGGTGGCCGCGCACGCCCGGGGACGGCCACCCGTAATCACCACGGACGCACGGCCGTAATCACCACGGACGCACGGCCGCAGTGGCCACGGCCGTACCGCGATCGCCACTCCCCTGGCCATCCGTCACCCGGCACCCGGCACAATTCCCACAGAGCCCGCCGGAGCGCCCTCCGCGGAAAGCGCACCGGACACGGCAAATCCACGCTGCGCCAGGCATTCGCCCGTTTCCTAGCGGGATATTGACGGCCGTGGGCCGGGATCCCAACGCGCCGCGATCACCCCATAGGCCATTGCCCGCCGGAGCGCTATGGTCGTTTTACCAGGAACGTAACGGGGGAGGGCCGCCGCCGATGGCACAGGACGATGCCGTGATCGGCTGTACGGGAGTGCTGCTGATCGGCACTCGTGGCGCTGCCGGTCCCGGTGAGGTCCTGGTGCGGATCAGGGGCGGCACGGAGGCCTTTCTCGCCTGGTCCGCCGAGCCCCTTCCGGTAGGGGCGACCGTGCTCGTGATCGAGTCCCGTGGCAATCGCCAGGTCGATGTCATGGAGTGGGCGGATCCGTTGGACGCGTTGCCCGGCGATGCCGGCAACGCCAGTTGAGGAGACGACGAAGGATGTTCGGTTACCGCGTTCCTGCCCCCGATCAAGCAATGCTGATCTCGGGAGGCAGGCGTGGACAGGGGGGCGCGCCGTTCCGAGTGGTCACCGGCCACGGCACATTCGTGCTGCCGGTCTTCCGCAAGGTCCGCTTTCTGACGCTGGCGATGTGCGAGGCGGAGGTCTCGGAGACCTGTGTGACCCGGCAGGGCATCGCACTGACGGTGCGCGCCGTGATCGCGTTCAAGGTCGGCAACGACACCGAGAGCGTGGTCAACGCCGGCCAGCGGTTCCTGTCCGACCAGGATCAGATGTCGGTCCTGACCGGCCGGATCTTCGCAGGTCATCTGCGGTCCATCATCGGCTCGATGACGGTCGAGGAGATCGTCACCGAACGGCAGAAGCTGGCCACCGAGGTCCTGGAGACCTCCAAGACGGAGATGGCGAAGATCGGCCTGATCGTCGACTCGCTGCAGATCCAGTCGATCGACGACGGCGACACCGGCTACATCGAGGCGATGTCCGCCCCGCACAAGGCGGCCATCCAACGGCAGGCGCAGATCGCCCAGGCACAGGCCACCCAGGCCTCGGCCGAGGCCGAGCAGGAGGCCGCCCGTAATCAGGCGGAGTACGCCCGGCAGACCGCCGTGGTCCAGGCCGAGTACTCCGCGGAGGTGGACCGCGCCAAGGCCCGGTCCGCCCAGGCCGGTCCGCTGGCGCAGGCACACGCCCAGCAGGAAGTCCTCGCCGCCCAGACCGAACTCGCCGAGCGCGCGGCCCAACTGCGCCAGCAGGAGCTGGTGGCCGAGGTCGTCAAGCCCGCCGAGGCGGAGGCCGAGCGCATCCGGCTGCTGGCGATGGCCGAGGCCGAGCGGATGAAGATCCAGGCCGAGGCCGCCGCCTCGCACGACCGCGTGGCCCTGGACCGGATGCTCATCGACCAGCTCCCGCAGATCGTCAAGGAAGCCTCCGCGGGCCTGGCCAACGCCAACGTCAATGTCCTCAACGGCACCGACGGCCTCGGCGAGATCGCCGCGGGCCTGGTCGGCCAGGGCCTGACCATCCTGGACTCGGTCCGTCGCAACCTCGGCGCCCCCGACTCGCCGGACCAGACCACCGACCGCGACGGCACCCCCGGAGCGGGCAAGGGCACCAACGGCCGCGTCGAGATCGAGTGACGCCGGGCGGGGTGGGGCCGCCCGGCCCCGCCCCGCTCAGGCCTCGCCCCCGCTTCCTTCCGCCCCGCTCACGCGCGCCCTCGCACGTCCACCCCGCTCACGCCCGCCCGTGCTTCTCCCGGGCGTAGGCCACCAGATGGTTGAGCACGGCGACGGTGGTGGCGATGTCCGCGTCGTCGAAGCCGGCGAGCGCCTCGTGCAGACCGGCCTGGCTGGTCTTCTGCAGGCGGTTGAGGATGGCCTTGCCGTGCGGGGTGATCGCCACTTTCCGGGCCCGGCGGTCGACGGAGTCCGGGGTCCGGGCCACCAGGTCCTGCGACTCCAACTGGCTGATCTGGCGCGTGACATGAGG
This sequence comes from Streptomyces sp. TM32, assembly GCF_004122755.1. Taxonomy (NCBI): domain Bacteria; kingdom Bacillati; phylum Actinomycetota; class Actinomycetes; order Kitasatosporales; family Streptomycetaceae; genus Streptomyces; species Streptomyces sp. TM32. Next base: position 5,928 of record NZ_SDIG01000206.1, on the reverse strand, counting down.
GGGTTCGACCATCAGCAGCGCGGCCAGGTCGCCGACCCTGCTGACGCCTCCGCTGTCCTCCAGGGCCATCAACAGCCAGAGATCGGAACGTGCCGCCGTGACCCCCGCCTGGGCGGCCTGGCGTTCGTGCGCCCGGGAGCGGGTGAGCAGATAGGACAGCGTGGCCAGCACTCTTTGCAGTGCGGCGGTGGGGTCCTGGTCTCTTCCGGGGTCCGGCATGCAGGCACTTTAGCCGTCCGTGGGGTGCCGGAAACCCCGCTGTGCCGCCCCTGTCCGGTGCGGGCCGCCGCTCGGTTTGAGCCAACCTCATGCGGCTCGCGATCACCCCTTCCCTCCCCCGCCCGGGGTGAGTTAGCGTGCAGTTAATTGCTTACCTTAGGTAACTAGTCATCGGCCCGGCACGGCACGTTCCGGTCCCTGTCTCCGGTCCCTGTCTCCGGTCCCTGTGTCTTGTGTCCGTCCGGTCTCCACGTCCCGGCCGCGGCCCACAGCCCACGGCCGGTCATGCCTCCGGGCGTGCCTCCGGTCATGCACCCCCGGCGGACAGGACACCGGCGGTCATGCACCCCGGCGGACAGGACCTCGCCGGCCCGGCCGCCCAGCCGGTACGCGGTTCGTACGGAACCGTCGAGGAGTGGCGCCACCCGCACCCTTCGCCACGGCAGTGCCGTGGCCGTTCGTGGAAGGACCAGCCGCATGACGACCGCAGAACGCATCGAGGCGGGCCCCGGCACCGGGCCGGGCGAGAGCCTCCCCCCACTCGACCTCCCGGCCGCGCGGACCGCCGGCTGCCCCTTCGGTCCGGCACCCGGCGTCGAACGGGCACTCCGGGAGGAGCCGGTCACCCGCGCGACGCTGTGGGACGGGTCCTCCTGCTGGCTGGTGACCCGGCATCAGGACGTCCGGGAGGTGCTCGGCGACCCGCGATTCAGCGCCGACGCGACCCGTCCCGGGTTCCCCTTCCTCTCCGCCGGCGGGCGCGAGCTCATCGCCACGAAGCCGACCTTGCTCCGCATGGACGACCCCGAGCATGCGCGGCTGCGCCGGATGCTCACCGCCGACTTCATGGTGAAGAAGATGGAGACGATGCGCCCCGAGGTGCAGCGACTCACCGATGAGCTGCTCGACCGGATGACCGAGGGGCGCACCTCGGCGGACCTGGTCGCGGAATTCGCGCTGCCGCTGCCGTCGTTGGTGATCTGCCTGCTGCTCGGTGTCCCGTACGAGGACCATGAGTTCTTCCAGGGGCGCAGCTCGATTCTGCTCAGCCTCCGGTCGACGCGCGAGGAGGTACGGGCCGCACAGGACGAGCTGCTGGAGTATCTGGTCCGGCTCGCCGAGTCCAAGCGGCAGCGGCCGGACGACGCCATCATCAGCCGGCTGATCAGCCGCGGCGAACTCAACTCGTCCGAAATCGCCACCATGGGACGGCTGTTGCTGATCGCCGGCCATGAGACCACCGCCAACATGACCGCGCTGTCCACGCTCGCCCTGCTGCGCAACCCCGACCAGCTGGCCCGGCTGCGCGACGACCCCTCGCTGATCAAGGGCGCCGTGGAGGAGCTGCTGCGCTATCTGACCATCGTGCACAACGGCCTGCCCCGGATCGCCACCAAGGACGTCCGCGTCGGCGGCGTCACCATCCGGGCCGGCGAGGGCGTGGTGTGCGCCCTCAACACCGCCAACCGCGACGAGGGCACCTTCCCCGGCGCCGGCGGGCTCGATGTCGGCCGCGATGCCCGCCGCCATGTGGCGTTCGGCTTCGGCGTCCACCAGTGCCTGGGCCAGCCCCTCGCCCGCGTGGAACTCCAGATCGCCCTGGAGACCCTGCTGCGCCGGCTGCCGGGCCTCCGGCTCGACATCCCCTTCGAGGACGTCCCGTTCCGGCACGACATGGGGATCTACGGGGTGCATGCGCTGCCCGTCGCGTGGTGAACCGGCGCCCCGTCAGCCGGAACCCGCTCCGGAACCCGGCCTGTAACCCGCCCTTCCCGTCCTCCCGTTACCACCCGTCCGCCCCGGCCACAGGAAGCCGGGCGGCAACTCGATCTGGAGAGAACATGCGCGTGCACATCGACCAGGACAAGTGCTGCGGCGCCGGAAGCTGTGTGCTGTCCGCGCCCGACGTCTTCGACCAGCGCGAGGAGGACGGCATCGTCGTCCTGCTGAACGCCGAACCGCCCGCCGAGCTGCGGGAAGCGGTCCAGGAGGCGGCGGCGATCTGCCCGGCCGCGGCGATCTCGGTGGAGCAGCCGGAACGGGTCTGACGCTCCCCGCCGGACGCCCGGACCCGGCGCGGGCGAGGCGTCCGGCACCCGGCCACGGCACCCGGCCACGGCAGGATGCCGGGTGCTTCGCCCGCGCCGGGCCCGCCGCGCCTTATGGCTTACGGCTCACAGCCTGCGGCTGACGGCTGACGGCTTACGGCTTACGGCTGCGGCACCAGCCCGTCCTCGACCAGCCCGTCCAGGACCGCTTCCCCCAGCGCGTGCACCGCGGACTGCGGCCGCACCATCACCGTGAACTCCTTGATCCGGCCCGCCTCGTCGAACTGCAGCAGATCGATGCCGTGGATCTGCTTACCGCGGACGGTGGCCCGGAAGACCAGGACCGCCGAGTCGACGGAGCCGCCGTCCGCCCCCGCCGCCGTCTGTGCGCTGCCCGTCAGCTCGCCGACGTAACGGAAGTCCTCGAAGGTCCGCAGCAGCACCCCGAACAGCCCGAGCACCATCGGCCGCCCCTCGAAGGGCGTGAACTTCACCGGGCTGTAGAAGCGGATGTCCTCGGTGAACAGCTCCTCCAGCACGCCCGGTTCCCGTGCCTCCACCGCCGCCTTGAAGCGGTCCGCGGTCGTCCCCATGACTCTTCCTCCTCGCCTCGGCCGGGCAGCGAACCGTCCGGCCTCGGGTCCGGGCCCGGCGCCTCGCCCCGCGCTCCCATGGTCGCGACTATGATTAGTCATATTCTTGAGTATGGGAAGGGTGGCCGGGGCGATGGCTCTCAAGCACGCGGTGCTGGCGGCGCTGCTGGACGGCGAGTACAGCGGCTATCAGCTGGCCAAGGCGTTCGATGTCGGCGTCGCCAACTTCTGGCACGCCCTGCCGCAGCAGCTCTACGCGGAGCTGACCAGGCTGGAGGCGGAGGGGCTGGTCGCCGGACGTCAGGTGGTCCAGGAAACCCGGCCCAACAAGCGGCTGTTCCACGTCACCGACGAGGGCCTGGCCGAGCTGGAGCGGTTCGCGGCGGCCGCGTCCAGGCCGTCCTTCATCCGCGACGATCTGCTGGTCAAGGTGCAGGCCGTGGACCGGATCGACGCCGCACCGGTGATCGCGCAGCTGTCGGAGCGGGCCCGGATGGCCGCCGCCAAGGTCGAGATCTTCGAGCAGCTGCTGGCCCGGTTGCGCGGCGGCCTGGACGAGGCGGAGTTCCTTGCCCACGGCGCCCGGGTCGGCCCGTATCTGACCTGCCTGCGCGGCCTGGGCTTCGAACGGGAGACCCGCGACTGGTGTGAGCGGATCACCGGCGTCCTACGGGAGCGCAGCGGCGCACCGCAACACCGTTAGAGGTCAGGCCGATCCGCACCCCTGGAGGTCAGGCCGATCCGAACCCGTAGGGGTCAGGCCGATCCGAACAACAACCGCGCGCTCGTCTCGCCGGATCTCCTTCGTGTGACAACGGACATCACGGGTCGTATGGCTGGGCACCACACATTCCGCATGGAAACGGAATGAAAGGACCCTCGCATGCGTCTCCGCCACACCGCCGCCTCCGCCGTCAGCGCGCTCGCCCTGGCCCTGGCCCTGCCGGCCTCCCCCGCCGGCGCGTCCACCGGCCCCTTCACCTACGTGTACAACGACGAGGGCGGCACCCCGCACGTGAGCCTGCTGTCCGATCCGCCGAGCCGGGCGTGTTTGAGCCTGCCCGAAGTGACCGACACGAGCGCCCTGCCCGCGCACTCCCCGAAGAACTACACCTCGTCCGTCGCCACCGTCTTCACCGGCCCGGACTGCACCGGGGATTCCTACACGCTCCGGGCCAACGGCGGCCGCGCCTCGGAGCTGTTGAAGCTCCGCTCGGTGGTCTTCTCCTGAGCCGACGCCGGCCGGCAGCCGGAGCGCTTCGGCCGGCCGCGGCCCCGGTACGGCATGGTGGTCCTCACCGCCGAGCCGGGGCCGCTCGCCGGCCGGGGCCGCTCGCCGGCCGGGGCCGCCTCCCCCCGCCGACGGTCGGCAGGGGGGTTCTGGCAGTAATAGGCACGCCAGGCATAGGTTCAAGGGGGCACTGGTTAGGGCAATCGGAACGCCGCATTCTCGGTGGCATGACCCACACCTCTGTCTCCGCGTACGCCGCACCCGCCCCGAAGGCACCACTGGAGCGGATCACGATTCCGCGCCGCGAGCTGGGTGCCCACGACATCCTGATCGACATCAAGTACGCCGGAATCTGCCACTCCGACATCCACACCGTGCGCGCCGAGTGGGGCGACGGCGGGAACTTCCCGATCGTCCCCGGCCATGAGATCGCCGGTGTGGTCGCCGAGGTCGGCTCCGGGGTCACCCGCTACAAGAAGGGCGACCGGGTCGGCGTCGGCTGCTTCGTCGACTCCTGCCGCGAGTGCGAGAACTGCCGCGCCGGGCTGCAGCAGTACTGCACCGGCGAACTCGGCAACGTCGGCACGTACAACGCGACCGGCCGGGACGGCGAGCCCACCTACGGCGGCTACTCCACCCACCTGGTGATCGACGAGAACTACGCACTGCGCATACCCGAGAGCATTCCGCTGGACGCCGCCGCCCCGCTGCTGTGCGCCGGCATCACCCTCTACTCGCCGCTCGCCCACTGGAAGGCCGGCCCCGGCAAGAAGGTCGCGGTCGTCGGCCTGGGCGGCCTCGGCCACATGGGCGTGAAGATCGCGCACGCGATGGGCGCCGAGGTCACCGTGCTGAGCCAGTCGCTGCGCAAGAAGGACGACGGGCTGCGGCTGGGCGCCGACCACTACTACGCGACGTCCGACCCAGCCACCTTCGAGCAGCTGGCGGGCACCTTCGACCTGATCGTCAACACCGTCTCGGCCAACCTGGACCTGAACGCCTACCTCGGGCTGCTGCGCACCGACGGCACCCTGGTCCAGGTCGGCGCCCCGGAGAGCCCGCTGCCGGTCGCGCCGTTCGCCCTGATCCCGCAGCGCAAGTCGATCGCCGGCTCGATGATCGGCGGCATCCCCGAGACCCAGGAGATGCTCGACTTCTGCGGTGAGCACGGGCTGGCCGCCGACATCGAGGTGATCGGCGCGGACCGGATCAACGAGGCGTACGAGCGGGTGCTGGCGAGCGACGTCCGCTACCGCTTCGTGATCGACGCGGCCACGATCTGACAGCCACGATCTGAGCTCCGCTCCCCTCTGTACGGCCCCGCCCGGGGCGGCCTGCGCAGGCCGCCCCGGGCGGCGGCTTCCCCGGGCACGCCTCCCGTGACGGCCTTGGTGGAGGAACGCGGCAGAGCGTAGGCCGACACGGCCGGCGGTCGGGCCCGGCACCGGCAGCCCCCGGAAGTTTTTCCGCACCTCCCGGCAACCCCCGCCCCGGCCGCACGTCGTGACGGGTGAGGGCGCCACCGGGCGCCACCCGCCGACGAACGTGGAGCAGCCGACCGTGAAGCCCACCCGTACCTCCCGCACCGCCGCCGGTTCCCGGCCGTACGCCGTCCGCCCCCTGTCCCGCGGTGCGGCCGGCGCCGGCCTGATCGCGGCGCTCGCGCTGGCCGCGCTGTCGGCGGCCGGCACCGCGCACGCCGCCGACCGCGCACCGAAGCCGCAGCACACCGGCCCGTCCTCCGCGCGGCCCGCCCCGCAGCCGACCAAGAGCGGTGCGACGCCCGGCCCGGCCGGCACCGAGGCCCCCACCAAGGCCGTCACGGGAGGCGTGCCCG
>NZ_SDIG01000205.1:0-10108 GCF_004122755.1 Streptomyces sp. TM32 | reverse complement strand
CCAGCGGTGACCCGGTCGGTGACCGCGAGGCCTGGCCCCAGGCCATCGAGGCCTGGCTGGAGGTCGGGAAAGGGGAGGGTGGGATGCGAGGAGGTGGCTGCCCTGCTCCAGGGCGCCGCGTCGCACGGCCGTCCGCCGCGTCCGGAGGCCGGTCGCTCAGTCATGGCCGGTGACCCGTAGTGATCACCCGTTCGGAGCACCCGTACAAGAACCGGACATACCCTGAAATACGCCAAACTGGCCACCCATTGCTGCCCGTTCGGGCGGCGGTCGAGGAGGGTGCGTCCCGTGGCAATTTCCATCTCGGTCGTGCTGCTGCTGGTGGTCCTGACCGTGATCTTCCTGCGCAGCGGCAAGCTCAAGTTCTCGCACGCCCTGGTGTGTGCCCTGCTCGGCTTCTATCTGGCGAACAGCAGCCTCGCCCCCGACATCCACCAGGGCCTGGCCGGCGCCGCCGATGTGGTGAGCAGTGTGCGTCCGTGAGGTGACGGCCGGGCCCGAGGGGCGGCCGCGCGCCGGGGCTCACCCCCGTACCCGCCCACCCATCCGTTGCGGGGAGAAGACCCCGATCGCGTTGGGGACCGGCCGCTCCGCCCCGCCCGACGGATGGTTGCGCACCGTCTCCCCGTAGGCGTCGCCGGTGACCAGCGTGGAGGACCCGCCGCCGTCCAGATCCACCGCGTTCCGTGCGCCCAACTGCCGCATCAAATCGGCGAGTTCACACACCGTCAGGCCGGTCTGACCCGGTGCGCCGTCCAGGGCCAGCAGATAGAGCACCCGGCCGCCGGCGCCGGTCCCCGCGGAGGTGCGCACCGCCACCGCTGCGGAGTCCAGACCGTCCACCGGCGCGCCGTTCCGCACGATCGGGAAGCCGCCCACCGCGAACCGCAGCGGGCCCGGCCCCCGCCCCGTCAGGTGGTGGCCGACGCTCACCCGCTCACCGACGTGCAGCTTGCGCAGCTGTCTGGCCCCTTCCTCCCTGCCCACCAGCACCACGCTGCCCACGGCCACTCCGCCGGCGCCCGGCGCGTCGCGCAGGGCCGCCACCCGGCCGTGACGGACCGTCACCTCCGTGGTGTCCGCACTGCACGGCGCCGCCCGGTCGGTGTCCGTCCCGCAGGTGGCGCGCAGCCGGGACGCCGGGCCCCACCGGGAGGTGTAGGCACCGATCCCGTCGACCGGCAGTGCGTACTGGTTCAGGCCGCGCAGTGGCAGCGCCCCTTCGGGGGTCAGGACCGCACCGTGCAGCGTGAGCCGGTCCAGCCGGGCCCGGTCGTCGTAGCCGATACCGATGACGTCCTCGGTGGTGGCGCCGGGCGGCATGACCGGCCCGAAGCGCTGCCCGTCGGGCACCGCGCCCTTCAGCTGCCGCCCCGAGGCCACCGCCGGGCCGACCGAGGCGCCGGTCGCCTCCACACCGGGATGCTGGCCCTCGCTGATGTTGAAGAAGTCGCCGTTGACCGCCGCCACCGCGCCACGGTCCGCGGCCAGTTCGGACACCGGTGACCGGGCGCCGACCGCCCCCGGGTACAGCAGGTCCACCGACACCCGCGGTGCGGTCAGATCGACCGTCAGCACATGCCCGTGCACGAGGCCGCGGGGCACCGCCATCCGGAATTCGGCGTACGACACACCCGGCGCCACCGACGCGGCGCCGAAACGGTGGAGACCGGTGTCCACGGCGGTGGCCGGGGCCCCGCCCGCCATCCCGCCGCCGATCAGCGCACCCCATGCCACCAGCACGGTCAGCATCGCGCGCACTCGAACGAATCGCTGCTTCACGAGCCCCCCTGACGTCACGCCAACTGTCCCAGGTGCCGAAGATGTTCACTATGGCCCGGAGATGTCATGAATCCGTACACCTGTGGAACGGCCGCCGTGTCGCCGGGAGCCGTCCTCGCGGGGCCGAGCCGGGCGTCCTCGCGGGGCCGCGGGCGCGCGTCCGGCGTCCCGGCGCGTCGGGTCACATGGTGGTCCGCCAGGAGAGTCCGTTCACCAGTTGCAGATAGCGCGCCCAGTCCCAGAACTCACCGGGGTCCGTGTGGTCGGTGCCGGGGACCTCCACATGGCCGATGATGTGCTCGCGGTCCTTGGGGATGCCGTAGCGGTCACAGATGGCGGCGGTGAGCTGGGCGGACCGGGTGTAGAGCGGCTCGGTGAACCACGACGGGTCGTCGATCCAGCCCTCGTGCTCGATGCCGATGCTGCGGGTGTTGTAGTCCCAGTTCCCGGCGTGCCAGGCGACGTCCCGCTCGCGGACGCACTGGGCGATATGGCCGTCGGCGGACCGTACGACATAGTGGGCGGCCGCCTTGTGCGCCGGGTTCTGGAAGAGCTTGAGGGTGTGGGCGTAGGTCTCCTGCGTCACATGGATCACGACCATCTCGACCGGATACTGCGTCGGGCGCTTGGCGGTGGTGAGGTTGGACGGGCTTGCCGGGACCCACTGGTGAGGGGGGTAGGCGCCGCCGCCCGGTGTGTGCCGGCGCGCGGAGACGGCGGCACCGGCGGTGGCCGTGCCGAAGGGGGCGAGTGCGGCGGACGCGGTGAGCGCGGCCGCTCCGGTGAGCAGGCGTCTGCGGGCCGGGCGACGGGGGTCGGGCTCCATGTGAACTCCTGACAGGGACCGAGGGGTGGTCGCGTACATGTCACGCACAGCCGGTGCGTTCATGATGCGCAACAGGGCTCGCCCTGCCAAGGGAATGGCCGTTCTGCCAATGGCTGGACCAAAGGCAGAACGGCGCAGGTCAGAAGCCCAGGAGATACCTGATCGGACGTCACTCGGGTGCCGCACCCCGGCCCGTGGGGGCGGTGGTGGGCGCGGCACCCGCGGTCCCGGCTCCCGGCCGGTCAGTGTCCGATCTCTACGTCCTCCAGGATGCCCAGCGCGTCCGGCACCAGCACCGCCGCCGAATAGTAGGCGCTGACCAGATAGTTGAGGACGGCCTGGTCGTTGACGCCCATGAAGCGCACCGACAGGCCCGGCCGGTACTCGTCCGGGATGCCTGTCTGGTGCAGCCCGACCACGCCTTGGTTCTCCTCGCCGACCCGCAGTGCCAGGACCGAGCTGGTCCCCTCCGGGGTGATGGGGATCTTGTTGCAGGGCAGCAGCGGAATGCCCCGCCAGGCCCGGACCGCGGTGCCCTCGACCTCCGCGGTCGTGGGGTAGATGCCCCGGGCGTTCCACTCCCGCCCGATGGCCGCGATGGTGCGCGGGTGGGCCAGCAGGAACTGGGTCTTGCGGCGCCGGGAGATCAGCTCGTCGAGGTCGTCGGGGGTGGGCGGCCCGCTGCGGGTGTGGATGCGCTGCTTGAGGTCGGCGTTGTGCAGCAGCCCGAACTCCCGGTTGTTGACCATCTCGTGTTCCTGGCGCTCGCGCAGCGCCTCGATGGTCAGCCGCAGCTGCTGGTCCAGCTGGTTCATCGGGTCGTTGTAGAGGTCGGCGACCCGGGAATGCACCTTCAACACGGTCTGCGCGACGCTGAGTTCGAACTCCCGCGGCGTCAGTTCGTAGTCGGCGAAGGTGCCAGGCAGGGCCGGCTCGCCGACATGGCCCGCGGCCAGCTCGATGGCCGACTCACCGTGCCTGTTCTGTGCGGGCACCACCGCCGCGCGGAACTCCTCCAGGTGGGAGCGGAGCGACTCCGACCGGCCCAGCACCTCTTCGAGGTCGCTGCGGTACAGCGTCAGTGCGGTCACCCGGGTCACTGCGCGAACCGAGTGCTCCCACTCCGTGTCCGGCGACAGCAGCGCCGCCGCACCGAGGGCGTCACCGTCGGCCAGCACCCCCAGCACCGTCTCGTCGCCGTACTTGCCCAGGCCGGTGCGGTCGAGCTTGCCGTGCGCGATCAGGATGACGCGGTCGGCCTGCCCGCCCTGCCGGGCCAGCACATCACCCGGTGCGAACTCCCGCTGCACGAACCGGTCCGCCAGCGCCTCCAGCGTCGCCGCGTCGGTGTAGCCGCGCAGCGGAGCCAGCTCGCGCAACTCCGCCGGAATGACCCGGACGTCGGAGCCGGTCGAGACGAACTCCACCCGGCCGTCGCCGAGGGTGTGGGTAAGGCGCCGGTTGACGCGGTACGTACCGCCGGAGACCTGCGTCCAGGGCAGGATCCGCAGCAGCCAGCGGGAGGAGATCCCCTGCATCTGCGGCACGGTCTTGGTCGTGGTCGCCAGCTTGCGGGCGGCCGCGGTGTCCAGGCTGGACCGGCTCCGCTCGGGCGCGGAGGGCTGCGGGCCGGACGTCGGATCCACCGATGTGGTCATGGAGAAGGCTCACCTGTTCTTGTTCGGTGCGGTGCGTGGCGTACGGTGCGCGCGCCGAGGGGGGATACGGGACCCACTCCCCGGCGCGCCGGGTTCTTCCGCGGGGCGTTCAGTGGCCGATCTGGACGTCGTCGAGCACGCCCAGCGCATCGGGTACGAGAACGGCCGCCGAATAGTAGGCGCTGACGAGATATTTGAGAACGGCCCGGTCATCGAGACCCATATAACGCACCGAGAGGCTCGGTTCATATTCATCGGGAATTCCGGTCTGGTGCAGGCCGACCACGCCCTGCTTTTCCTCGCCGGTCCGCAACAGCAGAATGGAGCTCGTCCGTTCCTTCGTCACCGGAATCTTGTTGCACGGAAAGATCGGTACGCCGCGCCACGACGGCAGTGAATGCCCCATGAAATCGACCGCCGTCGGATACAGACCGCGGGCACTGCATTCCCGGCCGATCGCGGCGATCGTCTGCGGATGGGCGAGCAGGAAACCCGGGTCCTTCCAGACCGTCGCGAGCAGCTCGTCGAGGTCGTCGGGGGTGGGCGGCCCGGTGCGGGTGTGGATGCGCTGCTTGAGGTCCACGTTGTGCAGCAGTCCGAAGTCCCGGTTGTTGATCATCTCGTGTTCCTGGCGCTCCCGCAGCGCCTGGACCGTGAGCTTCAGCTGCTCCTCGACCTGGTTCATCGGGTCGCTGTAGAGGTCGCCGACCCGGCTGTGGGTGCGCAGCACCGTCTGCGCGACGCTGAGCTCGTACTCCCGCGGCGTCAGGTCGTAGTCGACGAAGGTGCCGGAAAGGGACGGCTCGCCGTGGTGACCGGAGGCGACCGAGACCGCCGACTCCCCACTGGCGTTGGTGGGCTGTGCGCCGCCCTGCCGAGCTGTCGCCAGATGCTCGCGCAGCCCGGGGGAGCGGTCCATGACCTCCTGCGCGCCCAGCCGGGACAGCGCCATGACGGTCACCCGGGTCACCGCGCGATAGCTGAACCGCCAGGTCCCCTCCGGATCGGTGAGCGGCTCGTCGCCGAGGTGGTCGCCGCCGGCCAGCGCTTCGAGGACGGTGTCCTCGCCGTACTTGCCGGTGCCGATCCGGTCCACCCGGCCGTGCGCGATCAGCACCAGCCGGTCGCCCGGCGCGCCGGCCTCGGCGATCAGTTCTCCGGGCGCGTATTCCTGCTGGGTGAATCGCTCGCCGAGTGCCGCCAGGGCTTCGGAATCGGTGAACTCCCGCAGCGCGGGCAGCTCGCGCAGCTCCTCGGGAATGATCGCCACGTCGCTGCCGGTGATATCGAAATCGATGCGCCCGTCGCCGAGCGTGTACGTCAGCCGGCGGTTCACGCGGTACGTACCGCCGGACACCTGCACCCAAGGCAGCAGCCGCAGCAGCCAGCGGGACGTGATGCCCTGCATCTGCGGTGCCGTTTTGGTGGTGGTCGCCAAATTCCGTGCCGCGGTGGTACTCAGACTGGAATTCTGGGATTCTTCCGCGCTGTTGTGCAGCGATTCGTCGGCAATCGTCATCATGCCACCTGTCTCTTCGGAGGGTGCGCTGCGGACCGCCCCGAAACCCCCACTTCAGGCAGTTCCGCGGCAACCCGCCGAACCGAAGGTAGTCGCGCTGATTTTATCGGCACAATCGCCCGATGGGGTGGCATGGAATTCCCGTGCTCTGGAAAGGTTTAGCGGGCTCAATTCCGGGGAGAGTGTGCCGGAGTCCGGGAATGGAGGGGATCGTCCAGGACGGCCTGCAGTGCGGCGTGCGCCGCCCCGAGCAGCGGTCCGTCCGCCCCCAGGCGGGAGACCGTCACCAGCGGACCGCCGCCCCGCCCGTCCGTAGTGGCGACGGCAGTACGCCGCGCCAACTCCCGTTCCAGGGACGGCAGGACCCAGGGCGCCAGCTCGGCCAGCGCACCCCCGAGGACCACCGCCTGCGGGTCGAGCAGATTCACCGCCCCGGCGAGCGCGATACCGAGCGCCGTTCCCGCCTCGTGCAGCGCACGGACGGTGGCAGTGTCCCCGTCGGCGGCCCGGCGCGCCAGCAGGCCGATACGGGCACCCGGCCCCGCGGGTACGGCTGCCGCCCCCTCCGCCAGGACCCCGCCCGCGCGCAGCACCGCCCGTTCCCCCGCGTACTGCTCCAGACAGCCCCGGCCGCCGCAGTCGCACACCGGGCCGTCCGGATGCACCGGCACGTGCCCCAGCTCGCCCGCGAACCCCCGTGCCCCTCGCAGGAGTTGGCCGTCCACCACGATCGCGGCCCCGATACCGGACTCGGCCGACACATGCACGAAGTCCGGCGGCGGGGCCGGCCGGCCGTCGCGTCCGCCCAGCCGCAGCTCGGCCAGCGCACCGAGGTTGGCCTCGTTCTCGACGGTGAGCGGGAGGACGGACCCGTGCCCCGGGGCCGTCGTCCCGGCGAGGTCCGGTGCCAGATCGGCCGCCCGCCAGCCGAGATTGGGCGCGTGCAGCACGGTCGTCGAACCCCGGGCCACCAGGCCGGGCACCGCGACCGTCAGCCCGGCCGGCCACAGCCCCTCGGCCGAGAGGCCCGCCGTCACCTCCGCCAGCAGCGCGGACAGCCGCCGCAGCACCGGTCCCGGTGCGCTGTGCCGGTTCGCCGCACCGGCCGCCACCCGGGCGCGCACCCGCCCGCGCAGATCGACCGCGCACACCGCCAGATGATCGACGCCTATCTCGGCCCCGATCCCGGCCGGGCCACGGTCACTGACGGCCAGTTCGCCGCCCGGTCTGCCCCGGCCGCCGGTTGCCGCCCGCCCCGTCTCGACCAGCAGCCCGGCCCGCAGCAGCTCGTCGACGAGCGGAGCCACCCCGGCCCGGGTCAGCCCGATCCGGGCCGCGACCGCCGGCCGGGAGAGCGGCCCCTGTGCGGCCACGGTCCGCAGTACCCGGGCCAGATTGCGGCGTCGTATGCCGTGCTGGGTGTCGCCACCGGAAGCGGTCACCTAGGTCTCCTCGGGGTGCCGGGGGAGCGGACCTCCCGCCGGGCGTACGGATGAGTGGGGCGTCAGCGTCGCAGCAGCGCCGCACCGTCGGTGAGCGTCGCCGCCAGCCGGTCCCACGCGGCGCGGTCCCGTGGCCGCGCCGGGTACTCCGCGCCGCGCGCCGTGCCCCAACGACGAGCCACCGCCGCCGGATCCTCGCCCAGCAGCAGCCCGGCCGCCTGCGCCGCCGCGCCGAGCGCCACCAGCTCCTGCGCCTCGGGCACCACCACCGGGCGGCCGGACAGCCGGCGCACCGTCTCCCGCCAGGCCCGGCCCCGCGCCCCGCCGCCGATCAGCAACAGTGGCGCATCGGGCGCCGCGTCCGCGTCCAGCACCTCCTCCAGCGCCTGGAGCAGTGCGAACACCGCACCGTCGTAAGCGGCCTGGAGCAGCCCGCCGGGCGTGGTGTCATGGCGCAGCCCGTGCACCAGCCCCGAGGCACCGGGGAGATTCGGGGTCCGTTCGCCGTCCAGGAACGGCAGCATCACCACCTCGCCCCCCTCCTCCACTGCCTCCCGGTCGCGGCCCAGCAGCGCCGCCACCCGGTCCACGGCGAGCGTGCAGTTCAGGGTGCAGGCCAGCGGCAGCCAGTCACCGCGGGCATCGGCGAACCCCGCCACGGTCCCGGTCGGATCGGCGGGCCGGCGGGTGGCGACCGCATAGACCGTCCCCGACGTCCCCAGGCTCAGCACCGGCTGCCCGGGACGCAGGCCCAGCCCGAGCGCGGCCGCCATGTTGTCCCCGGTGCCGGCCGCCACCAACGCGCCGCGGGGCAGCGGCAGATCCTCGGCGTGCACCGTCCCGGCCGCCTCGCCCGGGCACGCCACCCGCGGCAGCGCCCCGGGGGACAGCCCGACATGATCCAGGATCTGCGTGTCGTAGGACTCGGTGCACGACGCCCACCAGCCGGTGCCGGAGGCGTCGCCGCGGTCGGTGACGGCCTCACCGGTCAGCCGCTGGACGAGGTAGTCGTGCGGCAGCCGCACCGCGGCGGTGGCGGCGGCCGCGGCCGGCTCGTTCTCCCGCAGCCAGGCCCACTTGGCCACCGTGAACGCCGGGCCCGGTACGCTCCCCACCCGCTCCGCCCACGCCCGCGCGCCGCCCAGCTCCGCGATCAGCCGCTCGCTCTGGGGCGCCGGGCGGACGTCGTTCCACAGCAGCGCGGGGCGCACCGGCGCACCGGCCGCGTCCAGCGTGACCAGCCCGTGCTGCTGGCCGCCGACGGACAGCGCCGAGGCCTGCCGCGCCGCGTCACCGCACTGCGCCAGCGCCTCGGCCAGCGCCCGCCACCACTGCGCGGGGTCGCTCTCCTTGCCCTCGCCGGCGCTGACCGCGTGCGGCGCCTGCCCCCGGGCGAGAACCTCACCGGTGTCGGCGTCCACGACCAGCGCCTTGGTGGACTGTGTCGAGCTGTCCACCCCGACGACGAGCGGTCCCGCTGACTGTGCGCCCATCGTGCACTCTCCCTTGGCGGCCCGTGTTGCTTGGTCTCGGTCCAGGGGGTTCCCCGGTGTGCTGCCGCATATTAGTTTGGCCGCGGCGGAATTTGTAAAGCGCGTTGACGAAATGGCGAGGGAGTCGCGCATGAGCAAACACAGCCGGCCGATGACGGGGAGCTGCCCGCCGCGCACCAGCGGGGCCGAGCGGAGCGGGGACCCGGCATGAGCCATCAGCCCGTACCCGAAGACAGGTTCAGCTTCGGCCTGTGGACCGTCGGCTGGCAGGGCCGCGACCCCTTCGGGGAGGCCACCCGCCGCGCCCTGGACCCCGTCGAAACGGTCCACCGCCTCGCCGACCTCGGCGCGTACGGCGTCACCTTCCACGACGACGACCTGATCCCGCCCGGCGCCGGGGACGTCGGGCGCCAGGCGGCCGTCACCCGCTTCCGGCAGGCCCTGGACGCCACCGGCCTGGTCGTGCCGATGGCCACCACGAACCTCTTCACCCACCCCGTCTTCAAGGACGGCGCGTTCACCGCCAACGACCGCGGCATCCGTCGTTACGCGCTGCGCAAGACGCTCCGCGCCATCGACCTCGCCGTCGAACTGGGCGCACACACCTATGTGGCATGGGGCGGACGGGAGGGTGCGGAGTCCGGCGCGGCAAAGGACGTCCGGGCGGCGCTGGACCGGATGAAGGAGGCCTTCGACCTGCTCGGCGAGTACGTCGTCGAGCAGGGTTACGACCTGCGGTTCGCCATCGAGCCCAAGCCCAACGAGCCGCGTGGCGACATCCTGCTGCCCACCGTCGGCCATGCCCTCGCGTTCATCGAACGGCTGGAGCGCCCGGAGCTCTACGGCGTCAACCCCGAGGTCGGACACGAGCAGATGGCCGGGCTCAACTTCCCGCACGGCATCGCCCAGGCGCTCTGGGCGGACAAGCTGTTCCACATCGACCTCAACGGCCAGAGCGGCATCAAGTACGACCAGGACCTGCGCTTCGGCGCCGGCGATCTGCGGTCCGCGTTCTGGCTCGTCGATTTGCTGGAGACGGCCGGCTACGACGGGCCGCGGCACTTCGACTTCAAACCGCCGCGCACCGAGGACCTCGACGGCGTCTGGGCCTCGGCGGCCGGCTGTATGCGCAACTACCTGATCCTCAGGGAGCGCGCGGCGGCCTTCCGGACCGACCCGGCCGTCCAGGACGCCCTGCACGCCGCCCGGCTGGACCAGCTGGGCCGCCGCACCGCCGAGGACGGCCTCGCCGGGCTGCTGGCCGACACCACCGCGTACGAGTCCTTCGACGCGGAGGCCGCCGCCACCCGGGGGATGGCGTTCGAGCATCTGGATCAGTTGGCGTTGGAGCATTTGTTGGGGGCGGTTTGAGGGGTGGTTCGAGGGGG
>NZ_SDIG01000204.1:0-10282 GCF_004122755.1 Streptomyces sp. TM32 | reverse complement strand
TTCCACCCCCAACGGGAGGGGGCGGACCGCAGGACGGAGTCCGGAGGGCCGGTCCCGCAGCCGAACAGCCAGCGCAGCGGCAACCAGCCCGCCGCAGGCGCCACGACGACAAACCACCACGGCGGGACAGCCGACAACGTGGGAAGCAGCCCGCGCTACGCGCGGTCAGGTACACAACGGCCGTCCTCCGTGCGGTAGTTCCAGCGTGCGCCGTTCGTCACCAGTTCCTTGACCGCGCGGAGGAAGCGTTCAACGTGCTCATCCGGCGTGCCGACGCCAAAGCTGACGCGGATGGCGTTCAGTGAGCGCTCACCGGGGGCTGCCTCCGGGGCGCCGCACTCCCCGGGGTCCTGCGGCTCGCTGCCCAGGAGGGTCCGTACCAGCGGGTGGGCGCAGAACAGGCCGTCGCGGACGCCGATGCCGTACTCCGCCGACAGCGCCGCGGCGAAGTGCGAGCTGTTCCAGCCCTCGACGACGAACGACAGCACGCCCACCCGGGAGGCGTCCGCGCCGAAGAGGGAGAGCACCTGGACCTCGGGCACCTCGGCCAGGCCCGCCGTGACGCGGTCGACCAGCTCCTGCTCCCGGGCGATCAGCTCCGGGAAACCGGCCTCGGCCAGTGCCTTGCAGGCGGAGGCGATCGCATAGGCACCGATGACGTTCGGCGAGCCGGCCTCGTGCCGGGCCGCGGTGGTCTGCCACTCGACGTCCACCCCGCCGTCCGTGCGCCGGGACACCTTGCGGCTGGCGCCGCCGCCCGCCAGGTACGGCGCGGCGTCCCGCAGCCAGTCCGCCCGGCCGGCCAGCACCCCGGCGCCGAACGGCGCGTACAGCTTGTGCCCGGAGAACGCGACCCAGTCGACGTCCAGCTCCGCGAGGTCCACCGGGTGGTGCGGGACGAGCTGCGCCGCGTCGAGGACAATCCGGGCGCCGTGCGCATGGGCCGCGGCGGCCAGCTCCTGGACCGGCCAGAGTTCGCCGGTCACGTTCGACGCGCCGGTGACGCAGACCAGCGCCGGCCCGTACGGGTCTCGTTCCGCCAGCGCCGTCTCCAGGGTTTCCACCGCCTGCCGCGGGGTGCGCGGCGCATTGAGGTAGGTCACGGCGGTATCGGCGCGCCGTTCCCACGGCAGCAGCGAGGCGTGGTGCTCGGTCTCGAAGACGAACACCCGGGTGTCCTGCGGGAGCGCGGCGGCGAGGAGGTTGAGCGAATCGGTGGTGGAGCGGGTGAAGACGACCTGGTCGTCGGCGCGGCAGCCGAGGAAGTCGGCGATCGTCCGGCGGCTGTTCTCGAAGAGGTCGGTGGAGAGCTGGGAGAGGTATCCGGCGCCGCGGTGCACGCTGCCGTAGTACGGGGCGTAGGCGGCGACGTCGTCCCAGACGCGCTGGAGGGCGGGGGCGCTGGCGGCGTAGTCCAGTGCGGCGTAGTCGACCTCGCCGCCGGTCACGAGCGGGACACGGACATCCCGGCCGAGAACCGGCAGCGGGGCACAAACGGAACGGTCGGCGGCAACGGCGGCAACAGACATGGCGAACTCCCGTAAGAGGTGAGCGAATTCGCGGCGGGCGGGGGCGCGGGAGGGCGCGCCGGGGCACCGCGGCGGAAAGGAAAAAGGGATGCGGAGAAGGGGCCGTCGAGCCCTATCGCATTCGCTGATTCACGGAAGTTCTCCCTCGGGGACCAGGATCCCTGGCGAGGGATCCGCGCTTGCCGCAGACCTCGCTGCCTGCGGCCTGGTCATCACCCGGGGCACCCCGCCACGGAAGGAGGGTTGCCGGACAGCGGGCCGGGGCCTGTGTCGCTGTCACTCGTGACCTGCGCAGAATCATGCCATACCGCCGGTGCGCCGCAAGGCCCGGTCCACATGACGGAACGGGCCTTGCGTCACACCCTGGGTGACCGGGCGCTCAGGCGTTGCTGGCCGCTACCCATCGCTCCAGTGCCCGCTTGGCCTGACCGGAGTCGATCGCGGCGGCGGCGGTGACGATCCCGGCCCGGATCTGCTCCGCCAGCGGGGCATCGGTGGGCTCCAGCGCGACCAGCGCCGCCGCGGAGTTCAGCAGCACCGCGTCGCGTACCGGCCCGGTCTCCCCGTCCAGCAGCCGGCGCGCGACCTCCGCGTTGTACGAGGCGTCCGCGCCGCGCAGCGCCTCCACCGGCACCAGGTCGATCCCCACGTCCCGCGGATCGAAGGCCTCCTCGCGCACCGTGCCGTCCCGGACGATCCACACCCGCGAGGTCGCGGTCGTGGTCAGCTCGTCCAGGCCGTCGTCGCCGCGGAACACCAGCGCGGAGGAGCCGCGCTCGGCGAGCACCCCGGCCAGGATGGGCGCCATCCGGGCGTCCGCGACACCGGTCGCCTGGGCGCGGACCTTCGCGGGGTTGGTCAGCGGGCCCAGCACGTTGAACGTGGTGCGGATGCCGAGCTGGCCGCGGGCGTTGGCGACGTGCCGCAGCGAGGGGTGGAACTTCACCGCGAAGCAGAAGGTGATCCCTGCTTCCTCGGCGACCTCGACGACCCGTCGCGGGGTGAGATCGAGGTTGACGCCGAGCTTCTCCAGGACGTCGGAGGCGCCACTGGCCGAGGACGCGGCGCGGTTGCCGTGCTTGACGACCTTGGCGCCGGTGCCGGCCACCACGATCGAGGACATCGTGGAGATGTTGACGGTCTTGGCACCGTCGCCGCCGGTGCCGACGATGTCCACGCTCGGTCCGGGCACCTCGATCAGCCGGGCGTGCGCGTACATCGTCCGCACCAGGCCGGAGATCTCGGCGACGGTCTCGCCCTTGGCGCGCAGGGCCACCGCGAAACCGGCGATCTGGGCGTCGCCGGCCTCGCCCCGCATGATCTTGTCCATCGCCCATGCGGTGTCGTCCGCGGTGAGGTCACGGCCGTCGAGCAGGGCGTTCAGGAGGCCCGGCCAGGTCTGGGCCGCCACGCTGTCGCCGCCAAAGGGGGTCGCAACGCTCATGGTCCACACTCCTGGTTTGTCTCCTGCTTCTGTCGTTCACCCTATCGACCCGCCGGACACGCCGGAGGGCCCCGTCCGCTTGGACGGGGCCCTCTGGGTGGCGTGCTCCCTACGGTGCGCTACGAGGCGCCGCGGTGATCAGTGGTGGCCGTGGCCGCTGGTGATCTCCTTGTACTCCTCGACCGTGGGCTTGGCGATGACGCTGTCCTCGCCGTAGTAGCTCTTGGAGAGCTTGGCGCGCAGCTTCTGCGCACGGGAGAGCTTGCGCTCGACGCCGTTCTCGTCGACCTCCGGACCCAGTTCGAGCGGCTCGGGCTGCTCGTGCTGGGTGAGGAGGTGCAGCTGCTCCTGGTCGAGCGGCTCGTGGACCTCGATGAACTCACCGTGCGGCAGGCGCTTGATGATGCCGGACTCGCGGCCGTGCAGCACCTTGTCCCGGTCGCGCCGCTGCAGACCCAGGCAGATCCGCTTGGTGGCGATGAAGCCCAGCACCGGTCCGACGAAGAACGCGATCCGGACGAACCAGGTGATCGAGTTGATCGACAGGTGGAAGTGCGTCGCCCACAGGTCGTTGCCGCCACCGATCAGCATCACGAAGTACGCGATCAGCCAGGCGACACCGAAGCCCGTACGGGTCGGGACGTTGCGCGGGCGGTCCAGGATGTGGTGCTCGCGCTTGTCGCCGCGGACCCAGGACTCCACGAACGGGTAGACCGCGATGGCGACCAGGACCAGCGGGAAGACCAGGATCGGGATCAGCACGCCGAAGTTGAGGGTGTGGCCCCAGAAGTTCCACTCCCAGCCCGGCATGACACGCACCAGACCCTCGGCGAAGCCCATGTACCAGTCGGGCTGGGCGCCGGTGGACACCTGGTCGGGGCGGTACGGGCCGATGGCCCACACCGGGTTGATGCTGGCGATCGCGGCGATCGCCGCGATCACACCGAAGACCAGGAAGAAGAAGCCTCCGGCCTTGGCCATGTAGACCGGCAGCAGCGGCATGCCCACGACGTTGTTGTTGGTCTTGCCGGCACCCGGGAACTGCGTGTGCTTGTGGTAGAAGACCAGGATCAGGTGCGCCACCAGCAGGCCGAGCATGATGCCCGGCAGCAGCAGCACGTGCACCGTGAAGAACCGCGGGATGATGTCGTGCCCCGGGAACTCCCCGCCGAAGATGAAGAACTGCAGGTACGAGCCGACCAGCGGCATCGCCAGGATGACGCCCTCGATGAACCGCACGCCGGTGCCGGAGAGCAGGTCGTCGGGGAGCGAGTAGCCGGTGAAGCCGGTGAACATGCCCAGCACGAACAGCAGGAAGCCGAACAGCCAGTTGACCTCACGCGGCTTGCGGAAGGCGCCGGTGAAGAACACCCGCATCATGTGGACCATCATCGCGGCCAGGAAGACCAGCGCGGCCCAGTGGTGGATCTGGCGGATCAGCAGACCACCACGCACGTCGAAGCTGATGTTCAGCGTCGACTCGAAGGCCTGCGTCATCCGGATTCCCTGCATGGGCACATAGGAACCGTGATAGGTCACCTCGGCCATGCTCGGGTGGAAGAACAGCGTCAGATAGACACCGGTCAGGATGATGATGATGAAGCTGTAAAGCGCGACCTCGCCCAGCATGAAGGACCAGTGGTCCGGGAAGATCTTGCGCATGTTGGACTTGGCGAGGCTGTAGATGCCCAGCCTGCCGTCCGCCCAGTCGGCGATCCGCTCGCCCCGTGGCGCCGGGCCACGGCGCGTGGTGGTCGCGCTCGTCTCGTTACTCATCCGCGCTCCCAGAAGCTCGGGCCGACGGGCTCCCCGAAGCCGCTTGCGGCCTCCAGGAAGCCGTCCTTCTCCGTGATGTGCAGCTGCGGCAGGGCGTGACCGGCCGGACCGAAGATCACCCGACCACCGTCAGAGAGGTCGAAGGTCGACTGGTGGCAGGGGCAGAGCACGTGGTGCGTCTGCTGCTCGTACAGGCTGATCGGGCAGCCCACGTGGGTGCAGATCTTGGAGTACGCCACGATGCCCTCGTGCGACCAGGACAGCTCGTGCTTGTCCTTGATGTTCTGCGGCTGGATCCGCACGAGCATCAGGGCGTCCTTGGCGATCTTCTCCGCGAACTCCTCGTCGTCCTCCTCCAGGCCCTCGGGCTTGGCGAAGGTGAGCGAGCCGACGGCGATGTCCTCGGGACGCAGCGGGAGGTTGGTGGACGCGTTGACGAGCCGGACGCCCTTCTTCCAGTTCGTCGTCCGCAGCTTGGTGCCGGGCAGCGGCCCGAGGTCGCGCAGCAGGACGACGCCGGAGAGCGGCACCAGGGCCAGCGCGCCGAACATCGTGTTGCGGACCAGCTTGCGGCGGCCGATCTGCGACTCCTTCGCACCGTCCGCGAAGTCCGCCATGACCTTGGCCTTGACCTCAGGGGTCGCCTCGATCGGGTGGCGCTCGTCGGCGACCTCCTCGTCCGACATCAGCGTGCGGGCCCAGTGGACCGCGCCGGCGCCGATGCAGAAGAGGGCCGCACCGAGGGTCAGACCCAGCGCGAAGTTCAGCGCGCTGATGTGGCCGATCGGCCAGATGTAGACGATCTTGTCGATCGGGATCGCCACGTACGAGGCGATGAAGGCGACCGTGGCGATCATCGACACGACGAAGAGGAGCGCCACGGTGCGCTCGGAGCGCTTGGCGGCCCGCTCGTCGATGTCCTGGGCGCGGTGCTCGTGGGGCGGCAGACCCGGGTCGGCGAACGGGTTCTCCGCCGTGATCACCGCACCTTCGTGCGCCGTCTCCCGCTCACCGGGAAGGGTTTCTTCTGGCACGTCTTCGTGTCGTCCAGTCTCACTCATGACTTCTTGGCCTTCGTAGTCCGGGCTGCGACCCAGATGGCGACCGCGACCAGCGCGCCCAGGCCGAAGATGTAACCGAAGAGACCCTCACTGACCGGACCGAGACCACCGAGGTCGAGGCCGCCGGGGCTCTCCGATTCATCGCCGTTGACGGCGCCGAGGTACGCGATGATGTCCTTCTTGTTCTGCTTCGACAGCGAGCCGTCGCCGAAGGAGGGCATGTTCTGCGGGCCGGTCTCCATGGCCTCGTAGATGTGCTTCGGGTCCACGCCCTCGAGCGTCGGTGCGAACTTGCCGTTCGTGAGGGCGCCGCCCTTACCGGTGAAGTTGTGGCACTGCGCGCAGTTGGTGCGGAACAGCTCGCCGCCCTTGCCGATGTTGGCGCCGTCGGAGCTGTACTGCGACTTCTCCGGAACGGTCGGACCGGCACCCAGCGACGCGACATAGGCCGCAAGCTGGTCGATCTGGGCGTTGGTGTAGATGTTCCGCTTCCGCGGCACCTGGGCGCCGGGCTGCTGGGCGGGCATACGGCCGGTGCCGACCTGGAAGTCGACGGCGGCGGCGCCCACGCCGACCAGGCTCGGGCCGTCGGAGGTGCCCTGACCGCCGGTGCCGTGGCAGCTTGCGCAGCCCACGGCGAAGAGCTTCTTGCCCTCCTTGATGGCAAGAGACTGGGCGGTGTCATCGGCCTGAGCCTTGTCCGCCGGCGCGAACGCGGCGTACAGCCCCCCAGTGACCGCCAGCGCGAGGAGTAGGACGACGAGCGCCGCCAGCGGATGGCGCCGTCGTGCGGAGAGCTTTTTCACGGATTACCCCGGTGTCAGGATCTTCTGCGTCGATGCTTTGGCTATGTCTGTCTGATATGCGGGCCCGGCAAGGCCCCGTACCGGTTACCGGATCAGGTAGATCGTGGCGAAGAGGCCGATCCAGACGACATCGACGAAGTGCCAGTAGTAGGACACGACGATGGCCGCGGTGGCCTGCGTGTGGGTGAACCTCTTGGCCGCGTACGTCCTGCCCAGGACCAGCAGGAAGGCGATCAGACCGCCTGTCACATGCAGTCCGTGGAAGCCGGTGGTCAGGTAGAAGACCGAGCCGTAGGGGCCGGACGAGAGCGACAGGCCCTCGTGCTTGACCAGCTCGGTGTACTCGAAGACCTGACCGCCGATGAAGATCGCACCCATGATGAAGGTGACCACGAACCAGGCCCGGAGCTTCTTGACGTCGCCACGCTCGGCGGCGAATACGCCGAGCTGGCAGGTCAGCGAGCTGAGCACCAGGATCGTGGTGTTGGTCGCGGAGAACGGAAGATTCAGCGCACTGGCGGATTCCTTCCAATACGCCTCGCCGGTCACCGATCGAAGGGTGAAGTACATCGCGAAGAGGGCCGCGAAGAACATCAGCTCGGAACTCAGCCAGATGATGGTTCCGACGCTGGTGAGGTTCGGCCGATTGACCGACGGGTGCGCGTGCCCGGTTTCTACTGTCGTTGCTGTCGCCACGACCGACATTATGTCGGTCGCTTATCCCGCCCTCACTCCGGGGGGTACCGTTCGGTGTGTCAAGGGCGTATGCCCTGCTCGTACGGCCGATTTCGGCGATCGCTCGAAGGAGGGACGCAGCGGCCGGGACACGATGCCCGGGCCCCGCCGGGACCGCTCCTGACTGTCCGTCGGCAAGATCCCGGATCCGTCCGAACCCTCCTGTAAGCCCCCGCCGCGGGAGTAGCATCCGCCCCACCCGATGCTGTGCCGCTACGAAGCGTGGAGGAACGATGCAGGCGACTGCCACGGTGCTGGTCTACAGCGACAACGCAGGCACCCGCGAGCAGGTCCGGCTGGCGGCCGGACGGCGCCCCGCCGCCGATGCCCCGCAGATCGAGATCCTGGAGTGCGCCACCGCACCGGCCGTGCTCACGGCGCTGGAGCAGGGCGGCATCGACGTCTGCGTACTGGACGGCGAGACCGCCCCCGCGGGCGGGATGGGCGTCTGCCGGCAGATCAAGGACGAGATCTTCCAGTGCCCGCCGGTGCTGCTGCTGATCGGCCGCCCCCAGGACGCCTGGCTGGCGACCTGGAGCCGTGCGGACGCCGCGGTGACCCATCCGCTGGACCCGGTCGCCTTCGCCGACGCGCTGGCCGGCCTGCTGCGCCGCAGGCGCCTCGTACAGGCCTGAGCGGCCTGCTGGGCGGCGCTCAGAAGGTCGGGCGCAGTCGGGCGTCGTCGGCGGGGTTCTGTTCGCGCTCGGCGGTTCCTGTGGTGCTGGACGCCTTGTTCTTCAGCGCGCTGCCGGCCCGCCATTCCTGCCAGGGCATGTTCCAGTCGCCGAAGCCGTTGTCGAACGGCGTCATGGTCTCGCCGCCGCTGTTGACGACCTTGACGATGTCGCCGACCCGGACGTGGTTGAAGAACCACTGGGCGTTGCCGGTGGACATGCCCGTACAGCCGTGGCTGACGTTCGCCGCGCCCTGGGATCCGACGGACCAGGGTGCGGCGTGCACGTACTCCCCGCTCCAGGTCACCCGGGTGGCCCAGTAGACCGGCAGGTCGTAGGAGTCCGAGCTGCCGGCGGCGATGCCGACGGTCGAGCTGCGCATCCGTACGAAGCTCTCCTTGCCGAGGACGACCTTGACGCCGTTACGGGTGGAGAAACCGGGCTTGCCGGTGGTCACCGGGATGGTGTTGATCTCCTCACCGTTGCGCAGCACCGTCATGTGGTGTGCCGCCGCGTCGGTGATGGCCTCCACCCGGTCGCCGGTGGTGAGCCGCAGCGGCTTGGACGGGCCGCCGTAGAGCCCCTTGGCGATCTTCAGGCCGGCCAGGTTGCTGTGCACCGAGATGGTGGCGTGGGCGGGCCAGTACTCCTTCGGGCGGAAGTGCAGCTTCTTGCCGTCCACCCAGTGCCAGGCGCCCTCGACCCGCGGCATGGAATCGACCTTCAGGGCGCTCTCGACGATGGCCCGCTGCTTCTGGTCCTTGACCGGCCGGCTCAGCTCGGCGGTGACCGGCTGGCCGACGCCGTACTCGCCGCCCTCCGGCCCGAAGACCGCGGTCAACTGGCCGTCGGCGTCCGCGGTGTGGACCGTGAGCGTCTTGCGGCCGGGCGCACCGTCCTCGTCCTCGGTGCTCACCCGCACGGTGTAGCGGCTGCCGGCGGCCAGGGGCACCGTGGTGCGCCAGCGCCTGCCGTCGGCGCTCAGCTCGCCACGGACGAAGCGGCCGGTGGAGTCGGTGGCGGTCACGTCGGTGATCCGCGCGTCGTCCCCCTTGACGGAAACCTCAAGCGGCTTGTCTGGGTCCGCCTTCTTTTTGCCGTCGGGGGTGTTGGCCGTGATCTGGTCGGCCGCGTCGTAGGGAGCGGCGGAGAGCGCTTCCGAATCCGAGCCCCCGCACGCGGTGGC
This sequence comes from Streptomyces sp. TM32, assembly GCF_004122755.1. NCBI lineage: Bacteria > Bacillati > Actinomycetota > Actinomycetes > Kitasatosporales > Streptomycetaceae > Streptomyces > Streptomyces sp. TM32. Next base: position 1,071 of record NZ_SDIG01000204.1, on the reverse strand, counting down.
GCTCACCGCAAGGGGCACGAGCAGGAGGCCGCAGCTCAGCACCGTCCGGGTTCGAGGTCTGTGACTCATGCCCCAAAAATATGAAGAATCACCTGGCCCAGCGCGCTGGAGGACTGCAAACGGGTCTGTCCCGGCCCGGGAACGCGGCGGGCCCGGACACCCCGTCAGGGTGGCCGGGCCCGCCGTACGGCAGTGCGCGTGCCTACTGCGTGCGGTTCTCACCGTGGTAGTACTCGAAGACCCAGCCGAAGAGTCCGACGAAGATCACCGGCAGCGAGAAGTACAGCAGCCACCAGCCGAAGACGACGCCCAGGAAGGCGAGCGCGCCGCCGACGGCCAGGGACAGCGGCTGCCAGCTGTGCGGGCTGAAGAAGCCCAGCTCGCCGGCGTCGTCCGAGACCTCGGCGTTCTCGTTGTCCTGTGCGCCCGCGTCGACCCGCCGGGCCGTGAAAGCCAGGTAGTAGCCGACCATGATGCACAGGCCGAAGGCGAGGAACAGCGCGGTGGTGCCCGCCGGCTCCTTCGACCACAGGCCATAGACGATCGCCATGACGAGGACGAAGACGGAGAGCCAGATGAACATCTTGCCCTGGATCTTCACTTGCCCGCCTCCTTGCCGCCGGCGAGGGTCTTGTCGTCCTCGGTGCCGTGGCCGTTGTGCAGCGCGTCAAGGGCTGCGATCTCCGGGTGGTGCAGGTCGAACGCCGGGGATTCGGACCGAATACGCGGCAGGGTGAGGAAGTTGTGCCGCGGCGGCGGGCAGGACGTCGCCCACTCCAGCGAACGGCCGTAGCCCCACGGGTCGTCGACCTCGATCTTCTCGCCGTACTTCGACGTCTTCCAGACGTTGTAGAGGAACGGCAGGATCGACAGGCCCAGCAGGAACGAGCTGATCGTCGAGATGGTGTTCAGCGTCGTGAATCCGTCGGCCGCGAGGTAGTCCGCGTAACGCCGCGGCATGCCCTCGGCGCCCAGCCAGTGCTGGACGAGGAAGGTGCCGTGGAAGCCCACGAACAGCGTCCAGAAGGTGATCTTCCCGAGCCGCTCGTCCAGCATCTTGCCGGTCATCTT
>NZ_SDIG01000203.1:0-10358 GCF_004122755.1 Streptomyces sp. TM32 | reverse complement strand
CCACGACCAGCACGAGCACCCCGACAGAGCGTCACACCAGAGCCTCTCACCAGCACGTTCGAAGATGGCGAAGGCTCCCTGTGCCACGAGAGCCCTCTACATCGTGCTTACGAAAATCTGGCCGATCGAATTGCCGCTGGTCCGGATCAGCCCCATCGACATGCCGATCAGCCCGGCCGACGTGCCCAGCCAGATACCCGTCAGGGAGCCCCGGACCAAGGGGGAGATGAGGTCGCGCCGACCCGACTTGATCATCCCCGCATAGAAGAGGAGGACTACCAGGCCGGTAATCGCTCCGCTGACGGCGACCTTTTCACCACCGGTCAGCGGCACGCCGCCTTTCCCGCCGGGCACGGTGGCGCCGGTGGCGTTCTCCAGGGCGTACTTGCCGATGCCCTGGCCCAGCAGAGCGGCGTTCCCACCCATGGCTCCGAGAATTCCGCCGCCCAGAAAGAGGAGGGCGGCCAGCACAACTCCCATGAAAAAGTGGATCTTTGGGGTGGGGTCGCCTCCCTTCCAGCGTCCGATCTGGTACGCGAGGATTCCCAGGCCGAGCGCGACCGCGCCCAGTCCCCCGCCGACTGCGATCCCCGTATTCACGTCATACTCCCGTCAGCCAGGTAAGTGTCAGGCGCCATGCAAAGCGTGCGATTCCGAGCACTCCGACCCAGGCCAGCGTGACCAGGACCAGGCGGAGCAGGTAGCCGATGTAGGGCAGGCGCCAGCCGCGGGCCAGGGCGGAACGCACCAGCCCCGCCAGCGCCATCACCAGGTGCGCCACCGCGCCGGCGAGCGCGGATCCGATCGGGACCAGGGCCAGGACCGCGAGGACGCCGGCGACGAGGAGCACCCAGCCCAAAGGCGCCAGCGCGCCCTCGACCCGGATGGTCCGGACGAGCGCGGCGGCCGGCCCCACCCCCCACACCCACGCCGCTACCGCCATTGACACGGCAGGGATGTTCAGCCCGAGGTGGAGCCAGCGGATGTCCAGTCCCCGCTTTTGTGCGGGGATGTTGGGGTCGAGCCGGTCCGCGATCGCGTCCCCGATCTGAGCGCCGATCTCCGCGGCCTGCCCCAGCTGCGCGCCGATCTCGTGCCAGGCGGCCTGTGCCTCCGGCGCGTGTTCCGCCCACGCGTCGCGTGCCGCGTCGGCTGGCTTGCTCCACCACGGCCGCTCATCCTCGTCCGCAGGCTCCGGCCCTGCTGGCTCGGGTGACCCTTCGGGCTTCGGCGACGGCGCTTCCGCCGCGGGCACATCGCCTGCGGCGGGCCCCGCCGGTTCCGCGTCCCCCTCGGCAGGCTCTGGAGCCAGACCTGAGGTGGCGTCACCAGGGGCGTCGCCAAGGGGTTCGTCGGCCGGATCCGGGGCCGTGTCCAGGTCTGCGGCCACCTCGGGGGCCGGATCGGCACCCGGCGCCGGCGCTGGTGGCGGCTCGACAGGGGGTGGAGGCAGGCCGGCGTCCGCTCCCCCTCCGGCGTCGGTGCTGTCGTCCGTCGTCATCGCCCCCTCCGGCTCCGGTCGCAGCCTGGTCCGTGCAGGGTAGCCGCTGGTCAGCGCAGGGTCATTCCTGAGCCCCAGGCCGAATCCGGGATCTGGTGAACGGCGTCCCCCATAGCCCGTCACCTGGCAATGTGAAGGGCACGTCCGGTGCCTCCGGGCAGAGGGGATAGGGGAGATGGGCTACCGCTACATTTGCCGGGCTTGCCGGGGAGAGTCCACCAAGGTGGACACCGCCGAACAGGCCGAACAAGTCCAAGACCTCCACCGCGCGGTGGAGCACGGCGGACTCGCCCCCGCCCAGGGCGACCTGGTGCGCCCCAGCCGAATCCCCGTACCGCAGGGTCCCCCGCCGGTCTCCACCGGCCGCGCCCTGGCGCTCTTGGGCCTGCTGCTGGCCGCGCTCCTGGTCGCGCAGCTGCTCGGCGAACTCGCGGGATGACGGAATACCTCCTCCCCCTTACCGTCCAGCGACGCAAGCCGCGGACCGCAGTGACACCGGCTGTTCAAACGCGGGGACGAAAAGGGAGTTGCTCGGGGAGCATGGGAGCGTGCCCCGCACGCTGAAGCTCACCGGCAAGTGGAAGAACATCACCTTCGAGGAGCTGGAGGAGTTCGTCCGCGCTGCCCGGGATGCGAGTGTCCACCACCATACGGAGATCACCGCCGAGGTCAGCAGCAGCGGGAAGATCAAAGAACTGGAGATCGAACTCGACTGACAGCGCGAGGCGTGGCGGCTGCCCGCCCCGGCACGGTGCCGGGGCCGCTCTGGTACAGCGGCCCGACCGGCACTTTCGACTTCCACGTGAGCCAAGACCGCTGCACGGGCCGCTGAGCGCCGACCTCCCCGGTCAATCACACCTCGTCGTCGGGAGCGCCGGCGTGACAGGCACTGGTCGGCCCCGCGTGCGCTCGCCAGGCCGTGAGCCAGGACCGCAGTTCGGCTTCGGTGTATCGGACGGCCCCTTCGGACCGCACGCCTTGCGGGACGGGGACGCCTCGTCTGGGGGACCTCTGGATCATGTACGTGCGGGCGGTGCGAGCCGTCCATGGGAGAAGATTCTTCTCCCATGCCTCGCGGAGCGAGTATCGCGGCGCGTCGCCTTGGACGTGACCGGCGGAGAGGGGCTGTTGCGTTGGTGGTGCCGGCTCCCGGTCAGTGGTCTGCCGCGGTAGAGGAGCCGGCGGCACCTCTGCGTCCTGCCCGCATACATGGGGCCGGTCCTGCGCGAGCAGGGGCTCCATGTGCACCAGGACCCCCGCGACGTCCGCTCCTGGGGCCCCGGACCTTATGGCCTGCGCGGTGAGTTCGCTGATGTGGGCATCGACTTGTCTGACGCCCAACAGGGCACGATTTCGGGCCTCGACAGCATCTGTGAGGTCTTTGAGCAGCTGCGTCCATTCCACGACCGGCACAACGCCGCCGGACAACAGGGCGACACGCCCCGGCAGACAGCGCCTGCCCCGTCGAACGGGCCAGCAGCGCCGGATCCGCCGACTCGTGCACGCACGCGGGGTGGGCGCGGTCGCGGCCGGATCTTGGGGTCACGCGCTCCAGGGTGGGCGGCCTCCGGAGACCCAGCGGCCCAGCTCGCGGCCGTCGACGAGACGGAGGGGGACGTCGAGTTCGGCGTTGGCGCGCTGCGCGTCGGGCGTGAAGGTGCTGGTGGTGACGATGACGGCCTGGTCGCAGCGGTGGTAGGCGCGGTAGGTCCCGTTCACGGCGTAGATGACGGGCGCGCCGACGCGGTTCGACGGGGCGTGGCGCTTGCATTGGATGGCGATGCGGCGACCGTCGGTGAGCTGGAGAAGGACGTCGAGGGCGCGGTCGTTGGCGCCACCGGAGACGGTGGCGGTGCGAACGGTGGGGTGACGGCGGGCGAGGTCGGCGATGGCATGCTCGAACTGGGTGCCGGTCATGTGCTGGTAGGCGGCGATGCTGTGGGTGAAGTCCGTCCGGGCAGCGGCAGGCGGCACGGGCAGGCGGATGCGTCCGGTGCGGACGAGGAGGGAGACCACGGCCGCGGCGAGGGCGAGGGCGGCCGTGATGACGGTGGTGACGGGGTATTCGCGGACCGCTGCGACGACGGTCGCCAGGACGATGGCACAGACGACGAGGCGGCTGGTGGCGGCCTCACGTGTACGGCGCCGGGCAGTGCGGCGCCGGGGCCTGGTGGCGGGCCGGCGGGTACGGGTGGATCGGCGTCGTCGTGCCGGTGCGGCCATGCGTCCCCCGGGTGAGGTCTTGGTACGTGCAATGTGGGCGGGCCGGGAGCCGTGGCCGGGGTCTGCTCAGCGCAGACTCGTACTCGCCGAGCAGCGGTTGTCGCCGAGGGCGGCGCTCACTGGCCTGCTTTCGACAGGCTGCTGACGAGCTGGGTCAGGAAGTCGAGGATTCCCTTTCCTGCCGCCGTCGGAGCGATCAGCACCCCGAGCACCAGCACGGTGACCACGGTCAGCTTCTCGTCGAACCGGCTCCTGGACTCCGTACGGCGGCGCAGCCGCAGGAAGACGACGACGGCGAGCAGCAGCGCCACATTGATCGTAAGCAATCCCAGAGCCCTTCCCAGCCACGGCCTCCCCGTCCGAGAAGCCGACGTGCACCCAGCCTCATTGGTAGCCCGAGGCCGGCAGCGCTGGGGCCGAGTTACCTGCGATTGGCAAAAACAGCGCTGCCCTGGCTGGAATGGCCAGGTGGGCGGCACCCGGACCTGCGGGGCGCGGGCGGAGAGGGCGGTCTGAATTGCCCCACCTGCCTGACCTGCGGGCGTGGCACCCCACACCCCACCCGGCAGGAGCGACCCTCACACCGGGTGCGATCGTTCGTGCCCACCCCCGGCCACCGTCACTGGCCGACGGCCCTGTGCCTCCCCGGGTCGCCCGGCGGGCACAGGGCCGACAACACGCCTGGCCGCCGTCAGCAGAGCTGGACGCGGGTGCACAAGGAGAAGCTCGGCCCGCTCGGTATGGGTCTACGAGGCGGTCGGCGCGGTGCGCTGGAACGGCACGGTCGGTGGCAGTGGAAGATGGAGCCCAGCCACGCCACGGATGCTCAGTTTCCCGTTGTCCGCCCTGCGCAGTAGATCGCCCGCGTTCTTCAGTGCCATGACGACCCGGGTGCGCAGGCGGGGGTGGAACGGCATGGCGAGCGGGAGGATGGCGGCAATGGCGGCCGGGTTGGGAATCGAGTTGGTCTGCAGCTTGGCGGCGACCTCGCTGATGGTGTCGCCGAACTTGTGGGGCAGCCGGATGCGGGAGCGCTGCAGCGAGGTCAGCAGCAGGGCCAGCATGTCCTCGTACGCGGTGCGCAGGGCGTTGATGCTGTCGTACGACACGATGTCGGCGGCGAACAGCCCGCGACCTCGCTCGAGGCGTTCGAGGGTGGCCTTGAGCGTCTTCATGTCGATGTCGCCGGCGTACCGGTGGGGCGGCTCCACCCGGGCCAGCAGCTTGCCGCCCTCGACGCCTTCTCTTCGAGAGAAGCTGCTCAGGAGGTGAAACCACGCCTCCTGGCTGCGGATGGAGTGGACACCGCAGCCGATGAGGATCTGGTAGAGGATCTTCGCCTTCAGCGGGCGGGCGCCGCGCAGGACGGCCCCGTACGTGACGTGGGAGTAACCGGGCGCCTGCTTGGCGAGGGTGCGGTGGCTGAGCCCGTTGAAGTCCAGCAGCGTCTTCAGGAGCTCGCGCAGCTCGCCTACGTCGTCGACGTGCGGCGGGGTGAGGGCGCCGGTGCGCTCCCAGCGGCGCAGTGCGTCGCGGAACAGATCACCGGAGATCCCGGCAGCGTCCAGGCGCAGGCTCTCCCAGCGCGTACTCCACTCCTCGGGATCGCCGCCGCAGGCCAGGACGTAACCGTTGACGGTCGCCCAGGTCGGCAGCTTCTTGCCCGCGTGGGCGTTCGACAGCGTCGCGGTCGACAGCCCGCTGTGTTCGGCCAGCAGCGCCAGCGGCGGGTCGCCGGCCTCCTTGCGCAGTGCCTGGAGGTCGCGCGCGAAGGCCACCAGGGGGTCGTTGGTGCGGGGCAGTTGCTTCATGGGGCGGGCCACGGTGTCCATCTCCTTCCCGAGCCCGGAACGAGACCGGGGCCCGTCGGTGAGACGGGCCCCGGCAGGGCAATCGGTCAGAGCAGACGCTGACGCAGTTCGGCGGCCAGCAGGCCGCCGGCCCCCAGGATGGCGAGGGCCTCCTCCAGCTTCATCCCGCGGGCGAGCAGGACGACCAGCGTTCCCAGGAGGATGACCAGCAGGAGTAAGGACGCCAGCGGCGAGGACTTGGCGGCGCTCGCCGGGGTGTGCGCGCACGGCCCGTTCTGCTCGGCAGGAACGGGCTCAGGAAGCAGCAGAGACAAGGAAGTTGACTCCCAACAGGAGGCGGATGGTCGTCTAGCGGTCCGGAACTTGGTGCTCAAGTGCGTTGCAGGGCACGTGACTTCACGCCGGTGGTTGCAGCCACAGGCGCCAGCGAAGCCCACGTTACCCACGCTTACGCGCGAGAATGCCGATTCAGTTCCCATTGGAGGCAGGCCGTAAGTAAGGCGCTGACCTGTTATTTAACGGTCGGAACGGAATTGTTCAAAGGATGGTTCGCCACCGCATTTAACAACCCGCGAAGCTGTCGCATCAGTGCAGGTCACGCCGCGTGCAGCTTGGACAGGGGAAAGTGTCTGCCTACACCTCTGTACGAGGGCTCATTATCCCCCCATTCTTGAACTCGTTCCCACGTGCGCGTGGGCGCTCGGGTCCGCGGACGCAAGCGCGCGCGTACAAGAGAGGCGCAGGTCCAACGGTCCGGACACGCACCGCAGAACGCAGGAGGCCCCGTTGCAGCGGGGCACCTCCGCAAAGTGGCACGGCCAACCGGTCAGCCACTGGACTTCCTTCCACCCGGCGATGACGACTCTCGCGGGACGGAGGGCGTACGACAAGAGGCAGGGCCCGACGGATCCCCCGCCGGGCCCTGCCGTCCGTCATCCCTTTCGGCGTCCCGAAGCGGTCGGGCTCACGCGCCCGGGTCGATGTCCAGCGAGGACCCGCCCCCTCCGTCACGCAACAGCCCGCCGGGACGACATCCAGACAGTGCTCGGCTTCATAGCGCCGGCCGCCGCAACGTGGGTCGCCGACGCCTCCCGCGTCGACGACGTCCTCGCCCGCCGCCCCTGACGCCTCTCCTCACGCGGTGCTGCTCAGGGGCGCCGACGACTGCGGAACCGGCGCCATCGTCCCGGCCTCCCTCGCCGCGCGCTCCGCACGGGCCCGGCCTAGGGGCCGCCGCGTGGGAGACGTCGGCCTGGTGGCGGCGCTCGGTGCGGGCCCCCTCCATCGGGGCCGGCGCATCGTCCGGAACGGCGTCGGGCTCGGGGAACGCCCGGCGCGACAGCTCCCGCATCGCGGCGGTCTGCCGCTCCACCGCCTCCGCGGTGTGCGGGTCCACCGGCGACGGCGGCATCGCCGCCTAGTGCGCGGCCAGGGCGGCACGCGCCTGCGATCCGTTCGCGCCCATCACCCGGCCACCGTCACTGGCCGGCGGCCCTGTGCTGCGTCTCCCACTCCCGGGGCGTCCGGCGGGCACAGGGCCGACAACATGCCCGGCCGCCGTTTCTCACCGTCCGGCGGTGTGTCTCAGGGGTTGTGCTGGGGCTGGGCGAGTCCGGCCGGGTCGATCTCGAACGCGAAGGGCTTGGTGAGGCGGGTGACCGTGCCGGGGAGTGCGGTTGCCACCTCGACGTACCGGCCGCGGTCCAGCTCGCTGCAGATCAGGCGCGGGGCCGGGTCGAATTCCAGGCGCCAGTAGTGCGGGACTGCGGCCTCCGCGTAGAGCAGCGGCTTGAGCTTGCGGTCCATGGTCTTGTTGCCGGGCGAGACCAGCTCGATGACCAGTTGCACGGCGTCGGCGTCGATGCTGACGGCGTCCTGTGCGGTGGCGCCTGCGTCGGCGACGACGATGTCCGGCACCACCAGGCCGGACGGCAAGATCACGTTGATGGCTTCCAGGATCTCGACCGGTGCGTCGACGGCTCGGGCGGCCGCGTCGAGTGCGACGTGGAGGCGGAAGCTGGCCCGCTGGTGGCGCAGGCCGGGGGCGGGGGACATCACGAGCGACTCCCCCAGCAGTTCGTAGCGGGTCGTGCGGTCTTCGGGCAGGGCCAGGACCGCGTCGACGGTCCAGGGCCCGTGGTGCGTAAAGCTGGCAACGCTCATCCCCTTCACCTCCCATCACGTACTGACAGTGTGGCCCAGCACGGAGGCCGGTGTCTCCTGTCAGCGGTCTCGGCCGTCACGAAACGGCACCGGCCAGCCGGGCGAACCGCTCAGCCCGGCTCAGGCCCGCCGCCTTGCCCTCACAGGCGGCACAACGGCAGTCGGCGGGTGGCCGGCCGATGAGGGTGAGGCCGCAGTCAGTACAGGTCCAGGCTCCCTGCGGGCGCTGCGCAGGTGTGGCAGCGGCTCGGGCCTGGGCGGCGCCGGCCTCGTAGACCGTGGGCTGGTTATCGCAGGCCCGTTCCACCGGCGCTGGGGTGGGTGTGTGCGTGGCGAGCCAGGCGTTGCTGCGCTGGGTCAGGAGGTGCTCGGCGGTGCGGCGGCGGGCCTCCTCCGCGGCCTGGGTGGCGGCCTGCTCGGCGTCCTCGAGGGAGGGGTGGAGGTGGCGGCGGCGCATCTGCGCGGCGTGAACGCTGCGGGCCTCGGCTTCGACCTGGAACGCGCGGCCGAGCGTGCGCAGTGCGGTGGCGCGGTATTCGCAGACGATTTCCTGGGCTTTCAGCTTCGCAGCCAGCGCGATCATGCTGTCGGTGCCGCCTGCGGCGCCGGCCTGGGCGCAGGCGTCCTGGATGCGGGTGCGGGCCTCGGCCTCGGCCATGTCGGCCAGCGCCTGGGTCAGCTCGGGGTCGTCGGGTTCGCCGCAGCCCGCGGCCACGAGCGTCGTGGCCTCGGTGAGGAACTTTTCGGTCTCCTCCCAGCCCCAGCACGCCCCGCACAGCCCTCCGACTTCGGGTTCGCCGCACTGCGCGCACGGCATCGCCCGCCGCGCGACGTCGTCCGCCTTCTGCCGGGCGTGGGCCGCAGCGGCCTTCGCCGCCACCGCTGCGTCCTTGGCCGCCTGCTCGCGGCGGCGTTCCTCGAACCGCGCGGCCTCGGCGTCCACCACCGCACGCAGCTGGGCCTCGAGGACCTGGCGCTGCTGGTCGGGGGCGGCATCGGGCAGGTCGGCCTGGACCTGGGCGGCAACACGTCGGCGGCGGCCGCGGAGGGAGCGGGCATGGTCCTCGCAGTTCGCGCAGGCAGTGCCGGAGCGCATCCGCACGCCTTCGTCGCAGCCCGCGTCGTTGCAGTCGCTGCGCCGGGGCAGGCCCCGGCCCAGGAGCCAGCCCACTGGGTCGGTGATCGCGGCCGCCTCTCCCGGCTGGAGCAGCAGACGCCGCGTCAGCCGGCTGACGAGGATGCTCTCGGCCTTGTCCCGCCCGACCACGCTGGCAATCGAGGTCAGTTCGCGGCGGATGGCCTTTTCGACCTGGCGGCGGGCGCCTCCGCGCTCCAGGCGCGTCCACAGAAGCTGCACGGGAGCGACCACTGCCTCAAGATCACGAGCGGGCCGCGGCACCCTCCCCCGTAGCCCGCCGCTGTGACGCCCGCCCACGGCGAGCACATCGGAGGCGGCGTCCAGCCCCGAGCCGGCACCGGCGTCGCCCTCGGCTAGCTCCTGGCCCTCTGGCTGCATTGGGATTGTGGGGGGACTTTTCGGCATTTCCCCGCGCAGCGGGCCGTCCGCACCCCCGGTCGCCGGTGCCGGCGCAGCGGCGGCGTCGGTGCCTGCGGCCTGGTCCTCGCGTGCGCATACGCGTCCCGGCAGATCACTGGACCCTCCACGGCCGTAGCCGGAACAGCCACTACCACCCGCACCCTCATCCCCCAAAGCAGCCATAGGTGTGTGGTAAGCGTGCAGTCCTGCAGAAGCCGAACCCGTGCCCGAGGCCGATTTAACCCTGCTGACCTGCGGCTTCGCGGTCTGCGCCGGGATCTGATCCCGCCCTGCAGTTGTCACACCCTGCCGCGGCCCCGGAACGAGCCCTCCAGGACGGCCCTGAGCCCGCTGAAGCCGGCGCATCTCCCGGTAGGCGGCCTCCACCGCGGGGATCACCAACTGCTCCCGGCCGCCCGGCGTCACCCGGGCTTCCACCACGCCCGCGGCCACCAGCCGGGCCAGGACCCGAGCACCTTCGGCGGATGAGCAGCCCAGCAGCCGCGCGATCGTCGCCGCCATGCGTCCGTGCTCGTCGACCGCACCGCCGCACAGCCGCACCACACCCGTCGCACGCGCCTCCAACACCAGCAACAGCAGCGCCAGACGATCGGTCGCAGCCCCCCGCCCGGTGCGTGTGCCCAGCAGACCCGCGGGCGTCTGCGTACCGTCCGCATGTGACCAGCCCGGAGCGCACACCGCCTCCAGCAGCCCCCACAGCACGGCGAACTCCACCTTCTGCAGCCGCAACGGGTGGGTGGCCGGCTGGTGGTGGCGGGCATCGAGCAGCGGCAGCAACTGCCAGCGGATGGCGGTGATGACCTGCGTGCCCGGCCGAAGCCGGTTCTCGGAGTCGGCGATCAGCTCCCGGGTCAGATGCGGACGCACCTCATAGCTGAACGTCGACGCCGACACCCCGACCCACCGGCCCAACTCCCGAGCCGTCATCTCCACCGAGAGGTCCGCCGCCGACGTCCTCGCCGCCAGCACCACCGCCGTCATCCGCACCGAATCCGGCGCACCCACCAGACCCGGCTGCTTCATCAGCTCATTAGAGGACCATCCTTTCTGCAGCCCTTTTGGGTAGGGTTGTGACCTCTCGGTCCCAGTGGGTGCATGGCCT